>DPMS01000724.1 GCA_003541285.1 Actinomycetota bacterium | reverse complement strand
TGGCCCGCCCAGGCCAGGTGGGCCAGGCGGCCCGCCCAGGCCGGACGGGTTCAGTGGATGACCTGCTCGGCCGTGGTCCACGCCAGCCCGTGTGCTTCCGCGACCGGCTGGCAGGTGAGCGCACCCTCGTGGGTATGCAGGCCCCCGGCGAGCGCGGCGTCGGCCCGCAGGGCCTGCCGCCACCCGAGGTTCGCGATCTCCAGCACGTAGGGCAGGGTGACGTTGGTCAGTGCGTAGGTGGAGGTGTGCGGCACCGCACCGGGCATGTTCGCCACGCAGTAGAACACCGAGTTGTGCACCAGGTAGATAGGGTCGGCGTGGGTGGTCGGCCGTGAGTCCTCGAAACACCCGCCCTGGTCGATGGAGATGTCCACGAGCACCGAGCCAGGCTTCATCCGGGCCACCAGCTCGTTGGAGACCAGCGTGGGCGCCTTGGCCCCGGGGACCAGCACCGCCCCGATGACCAGGTCGGCGTCGATCACCGCCCGCTCGATCTCATAGGCGTTCGAGGCGACGGTCTGGCAGTGCCCCTGGTAGATCGCATCCGCCGAACGCAGCCTGGCGATGTTCTTGTCCACCAGCAGGACCTCGGCCTGCATGCCGAGCGCGATGGCGGCTGCGTTCATGCCGGACACCCCGGCACCGAGAACGACCACCTTGGCCGCGTAGACACCGGACACCCCGCCCATCAGCACGCCCCGGCCGCCGCCGTCCCGCTGCAGATGATGCGCACCGACCTGCGGCGCCATCCGCCCAGCCACCTCCGACATGGGCGCGAGCAAGGGCAGCGACCCGTCGGGCGCCTGCACGGTCTCGTAGGCGATGGACGTGATGCCCGAACCCAGCAGGGCGTCAGTGCAGGCCCGGGAGGCCGCCAGGTGCAGGTAGGTGAACAGCACCTGGCCCTTGCGCAGCCGCGGGTACTCCTGCGCCACCGGCTCCTTGACCTTAAGGATGAGGTCCCCGGTCTCCCACACCTCGTCCGGCCCGGGCAGGATGACCGCCCCGGCGGCGGTGAAGTCGGCGTCGGGAATCGACGAGCCGATGCCCGCATCCCGTTCTACGAATACCTGGTGGCCCGAGCGGACGAGCTCATGCACGCCCGATGGGGTAATCGCGACCCGGTACTCGTGGTTCTTGACCTCTTTGGGGATGCCCACCTTCATGGCTGCCCGTCTCTCTGTCCACCCCGTCCTGGCGGCCCCATTGCCGCAAGGTCCGGGTCCTGCCGGACGTCACATCCGTCAGTTAGCGCTCGCCCAGCGCGACTTCCCGCAGCGCCGCGAATCCGTCCTGGTGAGCGGCATACGCGGACAAGATACCCACTGCGGTAACCCCATTGTGCAGGTCGCCTGCCAGGAAGCGGCTGACCACCTCACGCAGGGGCACCCATCTCACCAGCAGCTGAGCCTCCTCGTGCCGGGGGATGTGCCCGCCACGCCCGGGCTCCGGCACCCAGGTGAGCCCACGGGCGAGATACACCAGCAGCCGTTCGGTGGTGATACCCGGTGAGCTGAAGAAGTCGGCGAGCACGTACCAGTCCCTGGCCCGGTAGCCGGCCTCCTCCAGCAGCTCGCGTTCCGCGGTTGCCAGCGGAGGCTCGCCGGCCACGTCACGGATCCCGGCCGGGATCTCCCACAGCAGATGGCCTGCCGGGTGCCGGTACTGGCGGATCAGCAGCACCCGGTCCTGCCCGTCGAGTGCGACCACCGCCACCGCGCCGGGGTGCTCGACCACGTCCCGCTCGGCGACCTCCCCGCCGGGCATCTGGACCCGGTCTGTCCGCAGGGTGACGAAAGCACCGCTCGCCTGTCGCGGCTGACCCACCACCGGCCAGCGTTCCGCGATGTCATGCGGTGGCAGGCCGGCCCCGCCTGGCACTGCGTCTCCTGGCNNGTCTCCTGGCACTGCGTCTCCCGGCACTGCGTCTCCCGGCACTGGGGCGTGGCGATGGGTCACGCGCTCGCCGCCGCCCGGCGGACACTCCCGGCCCCGGCGCTGCGGGCCGCCCGGGACTGCTCCAGCGCTGCCGCCACCAGCCCGTGGAAGAGCGGGTGTGGCCGGGTGGGCCTGGACAGGAACTCGGGGTGCGCCTGGGTCGCCACGAAGTACGGGTGGACTTCGCGCGGCAGTTCCACGAACTCCACCAGGCGGCCATCAGGCGACAGCCCCGAGCAGCGCAGGCCTGCCTGCTCCAGCCGGTCCCGGTAGGCGTTGTTGACCTCGTACCTGTGCCGGTGCCGCTCCTGGACCACATCCGTCCCGTACAGCTCCCTGACCAGCGATCCCTCGGCCAGTACCGCCGGGTACAGGCCCAGCCGCATGGTGCCGCCCATGTCCCGCTCCCCCGCTACCACGTCCTGCTGGTCGGCCATGGTCGCGATGACGGGGTGCGGGGTGTCCGGGTCGAATTCAGCGCTGTTCGCATCCGCCAGGCCGGCCACGTTGCGCGCGACCTCGATCGCCACGCACTGCAGGCCAAGGCACAGGCCGAGCAGCGGGATGCCCCGAGTACGGGCGTAGCTGACCGCGCCGATCTTCCCCTCGATGCCACGCACCCCGAAACCACCCGGGATGAGCACCCCGTCCACCCCTTCCAGCTGGCGGGCGGCACCTTCGGGGGTCTGGCAGTCGTCGCTGGTCACCCACTGGATGTTGACCCGCGCATCGTTGGCGAACCCGCCCGCGCGCAGCGCTTCGGCCGGTGATAGGTAGGCATCCGGCAGGTCCACGTACTTGCCTACCAGGGCGATGGTCACGCTGCGGGCTGGCCGGTGCACCCGCCGCAGCAGATCATCCCAGTCGCTCCAGTCCACATCGCGAAACGGGAGCCCGAGCCGCCGCACGACATACGCGTCAAGCCCCTCCGAGTGCAGGACCTTGGGGATGTCGTAGATGGACGGTGCGTCGGCGGCCGCGACCACCGCCTCCTCGTCCACGTCACACATGAGGCTGATCTTGCGTTTCAGGCCGCCGCTGATGGTCCGGTCGGCCCGGCACACGATCGCGTCGGGCTGGATACCGATGCTGCGCAGCGCGGCGACCGAGTGCTGGGTGGGCTTGGTCTTGAGTTCCCCGGAGGGCCCGATGTAGGGCAGCAGCGACACATGCAGGAAGAAGCAGCGGTCGCGGCCGATCTCATGCCTGATCTGGCGGATCGCCTCCAGGAACGGCAGTGACTCGATGTCCCCGACGGTGCCGCCTACCTCGGTGATGACGACGTCGACATCTGGCCCGCCCATCTCGATGATCCGGGCCTTGATCTCGTTGGTGATATGCGGGATGACCTGGACGGTGTCACCGAGATAGTCCCCTCGCCGCTCCTTGGCGATCACGCTGGAGTAGATCTGCCCGGTCGTGACGTTCGCAGCGCCGCGCAGCTGGGTGTCGAGGAACCGCTCGTAGTGCCCGACGTCGAGGTCGGTTTCCGTGCCGTCGTCGGTGACGAACACCTCGCCGTGCTGGAAGGGGTTCATAGTGCCCGGATCGACGTTCAGGTAGGGGTCGAGTTTCTGCATGGTCACGCGGAGTCCGCGTGCCTTGAGCAGGCGTCCCAGGCTGGAAGCCGTGAGGCCCTTGCCGAGGCTGGAGGCTACTCCCCCAGTAACAAATAGATGCCTGGTCGACGCCGGGCGTGATGAAAATGATGGCGCAGCCAAAGAAGGCTCCCGTGGTCGGTGCGAAGCGGAGATTCCGCCGGTCCACGGGCCATCAGGATATCAGCCAGCGAATACACCCCGCGGCAGCCACACCGGCACGCGCCACCCCAGCCTGCCCGGACACATGACCGGGAGCGCCACCCGGATAACTGGGCGCAATCACATGAGCCTGATTGACTGATACCTGTACGTCGGTCTGATCACAAATATCTCCGCATGGCCTACGCAATCAGCGCGGTCATCAGAATTCACCTCCGGCCGGCGGCTGGCACCGGTTCGGTATGGTTAGTCGCCGCCGGCGGCGAGGTCAGCCGGCGCGTGGCGGTCGGGAGGTTGGCACCTGGTGAACGCGCGGCCGGCCGGCGCGGCGATCGCCGGCCTGGGCATGACCGAGCTTGGCAAGGTGCTCGGCCGCAGCTCCCGCCGGCTTGCGGCGGAGGCGGTCCGGCTGGCCGCGGCGGACGCGGGGCTCGCGCTGGCAGAGATCGACGGGCTGCTCGTCTGCCCCGGTATCAGCGGGCAGCCGGGCATCGGCCTCGCGCGCGACCTCGGCCTGCGCGATCTGCGGCTGCTCAGCCAGGTCAACGCCCTCGGGGCATCGGCAGGTGTGGCCGTCTCCATCGCCACGATGGCCGTGCTGACCGGTACCGCGACCGCCGTGGCCTGCGTTTTCGCCGATGCCCCCCGGCGGCAGGGGGCGCCTGCGGGCGCCGCGTTCGGCGCGGCCGCCCCGGCGCGGGAACCAGGCAGCCTGCCCGGGCTCGCCGGTCTTTCCAGGGCCTTCGGGTTCGGGAATGTGACAGCGCACTACGCGCTGGCGGCACGCCGGCACATGACCAGGTTCGGCACGACCAGCGAGCACTTGGCGGCGATCGCGGTCTCCCAGCGGCGATGGGCGGCCGGCAACCCGCGGGCGGAGCAGCGGGAGCCGCTCACCATCGCCGACCACCAGGCGTCCCGCTGGATCGCCGAACCGCTGCATCTGCTCGACTGCTGCCTGGTCTCCAACGGCGGGATCGCGGTGGTGGTGACGACTGCGGAGCGGGCGGCTGGGCTACACCGCCCACCAGTGCACATCTGGGGCTGGGGGCAGGGCCATCCGGGGTACCGGATGGCCCGGGGCAGCGACTTCGGCCTGGTCACCGGCGCGGCGGTAGCCGGGCCGGCCGCGATGGCCATGGCTGGCATCGGGCCCGGCGACGTCACCATGTGCCAGCTATATGACTGCTACACCTACACGGTGCTGGTCTCGCTGGAGGACTACGGGTTCTGCGCCAAGGGCGAGGGCGGGCCGCTGGCGGCCAGCGGTGAGCTCGGGCCTGGCGGCTCGCTGCCCGTCAACACCGGCGGCGGGCAGCTGTCCGGGTACTACATGTGGGGGTTCACACCGCTGTCCGAGGCGGTCATCCAGGCCCGCGGCGACGGCGGTGATCGCCAGTCCGCCCGCACCGACACGATCCTGGTGAGCGGGAACGGCGGCATCCTGGATCATCACGCCACCCTCATCCTCAGCCCCCATACCCACGCCTGACCGGCGCTGCCAGCGAGGACGTGCTGCCATGGATATCGGCATCATCAGCCAGGACGAGCGCAGTGCCGCCTTCTTCGACGCCGCGGCACTGGGAACGCTGCTGATCAAGCGCTGCCGCGCATGCGGCACCTGGCTCGGGCCGGAGGCGGGTGGCTGCCCTGACTGCGGGGCCACCGGGGACGACGGGCCCGGCTGGGTGCCCGCTTCCGGCCGCGGCACCCTCATCAGCTGGGCGGTCGTGTACCCGCGCCCTGCCTCCGCAGGCGAGGCCCTGCCCACCGTGCTGGCCCTGGTCGAAGTCGACGAAGGACCCTGGCTGCACACCAGGCTGGACACCGGCGACCCGGCGGCGCTGCATGCCGGCGACCCGGTACAGGCCCACTTCGCACACCCGCCGACCGGCGAGAGCTTCCCCTACTTCCGGCTCACCCGCGGTTAGCGCCCTGGTAACCCGCCACCCGGGTCAAGAGGCGATGTAGGGGCTCGGATCGCTCTCCGCCGATTGCATCACCTGGCGCTGCGCAGCCGTCAGGCCTTGCTCATCGGTTTCCCCGAACCGCGCCAGGGCTACCGCGCAGACCACGGCGAGGCTGAACCCGAGCACGGCCATGCCGCCGAGCCCGGCCCGGGTGTGGTCACCCAGGAACATCACCCCGACAACCGCCGGTGGTGTTGTCTCTGCCAGGACAACCGCTGCCGTCGCCACGGTCACGCTGCCGTCTTCCAGCGCGGTGGCGTACAGCATGAAGGAGACGATGCCGGCCCCCGCCAGCGCATACGCAGCCGGGTCGCGGATGAGGTGCTGGGGCGAGAAGCCGGGCAGGACACGCGCGGCCACCGCGAGCACGCCGTACCCCAGGCCCGCCACCGCGCCCAGGACAGGGGTCCGGGCGGGCGGGCGCAGCCGGGAGGCTGCCACCCCGACCAGCGCGATGCCGGCCACGGCCATGATCAGCGCGAGCTTGAACTCGGCACTGACCCCCGTCGCCGCGTGCTCACCGGCCGACGATCCCAGCATCCCGACACCGACCACCACGCCGGCGACCGCCAGCCATTCACGCCAGGCAAGTTCGAGGTGCATCAGCCAGGCGGCGACCACGGCGGTCACCGCCAGGTTCGCGGCGATCATCGCCTGGACCGCGAACAGCGGCAGCCGCTGCAGCGCCACGAGCTGGGCGACGAACCCGATCAGATCCAGCGCAAGGCTGGCGATGAAGCGCCACTGGTGCAGCATGCGCAAGACCAGGCTGGGGTCAACCCCCCCGAGAGCTGTGCTGCCTCCGCTGGTCGCCCCTGCCGTGCGCCGGCTCGCGGCACGCACTGCCATCGCCTGCATGACCGCGGCGACGCCATAGCACAAGGCCGCGATCATGGCAGCTGTCAGACTCACCAACACACCATCGACCCTACGCCGCAGTCAAATTGACTGACCACTTAGGTTCGCCGCCTTCCGGTTACAATCTGCTACCGCTTCGTGATATCGCAGGTCAGAGCCATGATCGGCAAGCGGGACTAGCCCGTGGCGATCCCCTGGGCGGCCAGCGCGGACCAGATGGCCGCCGGAGTCGTGACGTGTATGCCCCGGATGCCCAACATGCAGGCACTTGTCACGTTCTCGGCCCGGTCGTCAAGGAAGATCACCTCACTGGGCCGGGCGCCGAGCCGGTCCAGCACTGCCTGATAGCACGCCTGATCGGGTTTGGCCGAGCGCAGGAAGCAGCTGAATGCCATAGCCATGAAATGTCCCGCCACTGGCAGCGCCGACACGGCCTCGGCAAGCTCCACCGGCGCGTTGGACAGCACGGCAAGGCGGTGACCGGCGCTGGAAACCTGCTCTATCAGCGCCACCGTCTCCGGGTCCAGATGCAGCCACGACTCAACGTCGAGCCGGATCAGTTCCTTCACCTGGGCAGCAGAGAAGGCGCGCCCCAGCGCCTCGCCCACCTTCTGCCAGTAGGACCAGGCGTCCAGATCACCCCGGTCGTAGTCCAGCCGGCTGGACCAGTAGGCATCAGCCAGGGCCTGCCGGGAGCAGCCGGCTGCGGCGGCAAGCAGGTCGAGGTCCTCGTCCGGTTGCAGACGGCAGATCACCCCGCCGTAGTCGAACAGCACCCAGGTCATGGCGTCCTCTCGGGGGCAGCGCCCAGCCTGGGCTGGCGGGCGGGAGGTTCAGGGCGACGGGCACCGGCCCTCGCGAAGGGGGCTCGCTGGTCTGCGAAGGCCTCAATCAGGGTATGTGTGAGGTATCACTGAAATCACCGCCAAAGAGTCAGCTATCGAACACCGGGGGCCACGATCGGGTGGGGTTTCACAGAGAAGTCACCAGGTTGCCGCCGCCTAGCGCTGGTGCTGGCATCCTGCGGCGGGGCAGGCAGGTTTCCTATGCGCTTGGTCAGCGATCTGGAACAGGCTGAGGCAGCAGCTGTGGCGTCACTGCTGGCCCGCGTCCCGGGCGCTCCCCGGGCGCTACGGCTGGCCCGCGTCCCGGGCGCTCCCCGGGCGCTACGGCTGGCCGGGCTCGCGGCGGCCGGTGTTGGCGGTCTGCTGGGCCGCCGTATCTGCGTCCAGCTGGCCGGCCGGGCACAGCCAGGACCCCACCCGGTGGAACCGGGCTGGCATGATCTGATGCCGGTAGCAGAACTTGCCGGTTCCCGTCTGGTGAGACAGTCCGTCGGAGACGTCAGGCTGGTGGTCATCCGTGACGGTGACCAGGTGCGGGTACTCGCCGACAGGTGCAGCCACCGGTCCGGGCCGCTGTCCGAGGGCACCCTCGACGACGGCTGCCTCAGATGCCCATGGCATGGCAGCGTCTTCCGGGTAGCCGACGGGACGGTCGCGCATGGCCCGGCCACCGCACCGCAGGCCGCCTTTCAGACCCGGATATCGGACGGCATCATCCAGGTCCGCCTGCCCGGTGCGGGCTGAGGACGGAAGCTGCTGTCCGGCCCCTGGCAGCGTTGTGCCCCGCCGCCGGGCCGGCGGCGGGGCACAACGCCCGGTGGTCAGCTAGAAGCTGAACGCGAAGATGGTTGTTGAGTTGAACGTGTCTCCTGCCTTCAGGACGGTGGACGGGAAATTCGACTTGTTCGGCGAGTCCGGGAAATGCTGGGTCTCGAACGTGTAACCCGCGGTCTGCCGGTAGGTGTGACCGCTGATGCCGACCAGGTGCCCGTCAAGGAAGTTGCCGGAGTAGAACTGCACACCCGGCTCATCGGTCCAGACGGTGAGCGAGCGCTTGCCTGCCGGGTCCAGGGCCTTGGCGGCGAGCCGCAGCCCGGCGAACGTCGGGCCGGTGCTGTTCAGCACCCAGTTGTGGTCGTAGCCATGTGCGAGGACCAGCTGGTTGCCCAGGGTGGCGGTCGCGTCGCCGATCCGCGCACCGATGGTGTGGAAAGTCTGGAAGTCGAACGGCGTGCCCGTGACCGATGCGATCTCGCCCGTCGGGATCAGGTTGGCGTCGGTCGGCGTGATGGCGCTGCCGTTGATGAGGACCTCCTGGCCATATGCCGGCCCTGAGTCCTCGCCCGCCAGGTTGAAGTAGCTGTGGTTGGTCAGGTTGATGACAGTCGGCAGCGTCGGGTCGTCGTTGTGCGCGCTGTAATGGATCGAGAGCCGGTTGCCGTTGTCGAGGGTGTAGGTGACCTTTGTGGTGACCTGGGCCGGGAAGCCCGTGCACGTCGTCGGCGGGGCCGAAGGAATGGAGCAGTTTGCCTCATAGACCTTGGTGTTGGGCAGCAGGCCGCTGCCCTCGTCCCCGTTCGGGGAGACCAGCGTCATCGTCACCGACACACTGTTGCTGGTGCTGCTGGTGGTCGGGTCCTGCCAGACGCGGTTTCCCCAGCCGACGAAGCCACCGTGCAGCGTGTTGGGCCCGTTGTTGACCGGCAAGGTGTACTTCGTCCCGTCCAGCATGAACGAGGCGCCGCCGATCCGGTTGGCGTACCGGCCGATGGTCTCACCGAAGTAGGGACCGCCAAAATCCGGCGATGTCGGTGGCGGGCTGGCCAGGTTGACGTAGTCGCTCAGGGTGTTGAAGCCGAGCACGACGTTGACCATCTGGCCGTGCTTGGCGGGAACCGTGATCGACTGCACCGTGGCGCCATAGGTGAAGACCCTGACCCGCATGCAGTTGCTGTTGGTCATGGTGTAGCGCTTTACCGTCTGATCGCCGCCGTACGGCCCCGAGTTCGCTGTGCCGAAGTTGTCCTCCGTGATGGACGTGCTGCAGTGCTTGCCCCCCGACGCCGCGGGTGACGCAGCTGCACTGGCCGCTGCGGCCAGCCCTCCCGTGCCGAGCATCAGAACCGCGGCCACTCCGGCTCGCAGCCCATACCAGGCAGGCCTGCGCGTTAACCGCATACGCATGTTCACTCCTTGCCTCTCCGTTGAGTTGGGACGTCAGTCCCCTTGGAATGCAGAACGTGGTCCCCCAGGCAATCCTGCGCCTCACCGGACCGGGGCGGTACCCCCTGAGCCAAAAAAAGCGACAAATTCAAACGGAAAAAGCCGTACATTATCCCCGGTAGTACACAGATGTCCAAGAATTCTCACATGATTCAACAGGGCTCGCCCATCCAGCGCGTACCTCTGGCACCGCGGCACGGGCGGCAGAGACATTCCAGCCCGATGCAGATCCAGCACGTCAGCCGTGCGGCCGTTCCCGGGCCGGCAGGTGGCCAGGCGCCCGGGTGGGACTCTCAGAACCTGGCGGGCTCAGACGCCGGCGGCCTGCATGCCGCGCAGCTCGTGCTTCAGGTCCCTGATCTCGTCCCGGATCCTGGCCGCGACCTCGAACTGCAGCTCCGCCGCCGCAACGTGCATCTGCTCGGTGAGCTCGGAGATGAGTGCGATCAGGTCACTGCGGGCTTCCCCGCCGCCCTGGCCTGGCCCGGCCGCCGCGGCGGCACGCGCACGCGACGACAGCCCGGGCACTGGCGCCTTACCCCGGCTCTGCTGCCGTCCGCCGCCACCGATGAGCCTCTCGGTGTCCGCCTCCTCCCGGATCAGCTGGTCGAGGATGTCAGCGATCCGCTTGCGCAGCGGTGTCGGATCTATCCCATGCTCGCGGTTGTAGTCGACCTGCTTATCCCGCCGCCGGTTGGTCTCGTCTATCGCCCGCCGCATCGACGGTGTGATCTGGTCGGCATACATGTGGACCTGACCGGACACGTTCCTGGCGGCCCGGCCGATGGTCTGGATGAGCGATGTCCCCGACCGCAGGAACCCCTCCTTGTCGGCGTCCAGGATCGNNTCGGCCATCTTCTTGGTCAGGGTGGTCACCAGCACCCGCTCGGACCGCCCCGCGCGTTCCCTGATCTCGTGCACCAGGTCGTCGATCTGTCCCTTGGTCTGCTTGATGATCACTTCCGGATCGATCAGCCCGGTCGGCCGGATCACCTGCTCGACGACCTCGCCGCCGGTCCGCTGCAGCTCATACGGTCCCGGGGTCGCCGACAGATACAGGGTCTGCCCGATCCGCTCGCCGAACTCATCCCAGGTCAGCGGCCGGTTGTCGATCGCGCTCGGCAGCCGGAACCCGTGCTCGACCAGGACCCGCTTCCGGGAGACGTCCCCCTCGTACATCGCGCCGATCTGCGGCACGGTGACGTGCGACTCGTCGATCACCAGCAGGAAGTCCTCGGGGAAGTAGTCGAGCAGCGTGTTCGGCGGGGAGCCGACGTCCCGGCCGTCGATGTGCCGGGAGTAGTTCTCGATCCCCGAACAGCTCCCCACCTGGCGCATCATCTCGATGTCGTAGGTCGTGCGCATCCGCAGCCGCTGCGCCTCCAGCAGCTTGCCCTGCCGTTCCAGTTCGGCGAGCCGCTCAGCAAGCTCGGCCTCGATGCCGGCGATCGCCCGTTCCATCCGCTCCGGCCCGGCCACGTAATGGGAGGCGGGGAAGACGTACAGTTCCTCGTCCTCGCTGATCACCTCCCCGGTGAGAGGGTGCAGCGTCATCAGCCGCTCGATCTCGTCGCCGAACATCTCGATCCGGACGGCGAGTTCCTCGTAGACGGGGATGATCTCGATCGTGTCGCCGCGCACCCGGAAGGTCCCGCGGCTGAACGCCAGGTCGTTGCGGGTGTACTGCATCCCGACCAGCTTGCGCAGCAGCATGTCCCGGTCGGTCGTGCCGCCCACGCGCAGCTTCAGCATCCGGTCCACGTACTCCTGCGGGGTGCCCAGCCCGTAGATACAGGAGACCGACGCCACCACGATCGTGTCCCGGCGGGTCAGGAGCGAATTGGTGGCCGAATGCCGCAGCCGGTCAACCTCGTCGTTGATCGAGGAGTCCTTCTCGATGTAGGTGTCGGTCTGCGGGACGTACGCCTCAGGCTGGTAGTAGTCGTAGTAGGAGACGAAGTACTCCACCGCGTTGCGCGGCAGCATCTCGCGCAGTTCGTTGGCGAACTGGGCGGCGAGGGTCTTGTTGGGGAGCATGACCAGCACCGGCCGCTGCAGCCGCTCGGCCAGCCAGGCCACGGTGGCTGTCTTGCCGGTGCCGGTGGCCCCGAGCAGGACCGTGTCCCGCTCCCCGGACCGGATCCGGCGCTCCATCTCGTCGATGGCGCGTGGCTGATCACCCGCGGGCACCATGTCGGTGACCACCTCGAACGGCGCGACCCGCCGCTGCAGATCGGTTACCGGACGCATGGCGCCTCCTCCCGCTTCACCGTTTCACTGTAGGACGGGGGTCCGACAGTCAGAACGCCCGGCGGGGCTGCGCTAGTCCGTCACTGCCCGCCAGCGGTGGCGCAACTCGGTCCACAGGTCCCCGGCCTCACGGTCGAGTTCGGCCAGCGAGCCGGAGTTGTCCACCACGATGGTGGCGATCGCCAGCCGTTCCTCCCTGGTGGCCTGCGCCGCGATCCGGGCCTCGGCCGACTCCTTGGGCATGCCGCGCTCACGCATCAGCCGCTCCACCTGGACCCGGACCGGCACATCCACCACAACGACCAGGTCGAAGCTGCCCTCAAGGTGATTTTCGGCGATCAGCGGGATGTCCAGGACGATGATCGCCGCCTCGCCCGCCTTCCGCTCCAGTTCGGCCATCCGTTCGCCGACCCGGTGATGGACGATCGCATTCAGTTTCCTGCGCAACGATTCGTCGGCGAACACAAGCTCGCCCAGCCGGTCCCGGTCCAGGGTGCCATCACCGCGCAAGATGCCCTGGCCGAACTCCTGCACCACCTCGGCGAGCCCCGGTGTTCCTGGTGCCACGACCTCGCGCGCCACCACATCAGCGTCGATGACGACAGCGCCATATGAGGCCAGCCGCCGGGAAACCTCGCTCTTGCCCGCGCCGATCCCGCCAGTGAGCCCGACCCTGAGCGATCGCACGGTAGCCAGGGTAGCCCCGGTGGGCGGCGGCTGCGGTCCCGTCCTGACAGCGAACCGGCCCGGCCACGCTTACCAGCGGGCCGGGCCGGGCCGGGCGGAACTGAGAGCCAGGGCTTAGCTCTGGCCTCCGGACAGCTTGTCGCGGAGCGCGGCGAGCGCCTCATCCGAGGCGAGCGCACCGGACGGCCCTTCGTCCTCACTGCGGCTGCTGCTGGACGAACGGCGGGAACCGCCGGACTTGCCCGTGTCCCCTTCCTGGCCGGACTCGGCTTCCTCCGCCTCTTCCTGGGCTTTGCGTGCCTCGGTGACCTGGCGGCGGTGTGCCTCGAACCGGGAGCGGGCTTCGGCGTACTGGCGCTCCCACTCCTCACGCTGGGCGTCGTAGCCTTCCAGCCACTCGCCGGACTCCGGGTCGAAGCCGTCCGGGTAGACGTAGTTGCCCTGCTCGTCGTAGGTCGCGGGCATGCCGTACAGGGTCGGGTCGAAGTCCTCGCCGACCGCCTCGCCGATCGTGCCCTCGTTCGCCTGCTTGAGCGACAGGCTGATCCGCCGCCGGTCGAGGTCGATGTCGATGATCTTGACGAAGATCTCGTCACCGACCTGCACCACCTGCTCGGGGATCTCCACGTGCCGGTCCGCGAGCTCGGAGATGTGCACCAGGCCCTCGATGCCCTCCTCAACCCGGACAAAGGCCCCGAACGGCACCAGCTTGGTGACCCGCCCGGGAACCACCTGGCCGATCTGGTGGGTGCGGGCGAACTGCTGCCAGGGGTCCTCCTGGGTGGACTTCAGCGACAGCGAGACCCGCTCGCGGTCCATGTCCACGTCCAGCACCTCGACGGTGACGTCCTGGCCGACCTCGACCACCTCACCCGGGTGATCGATGTGCTTCCACGACAGCTCGGACACGTGCACCAGGCCGTCCACACCGCCGAGGTCCACGAACGCGCCAAAGTTGACGATGGAGGAGACCACACCCTTGCGGATCTGGCCCTTCTGCAGCGTGTTGAGGAAGTTCTGGCGGACCTCGGACTGGGTCTGCTCCAGCCAGGCACGCCGGGACAGGACCACGTTGTTGCGGTTCTTGTCCAGCTCGATGATCTTCGCCTCGATCTCCCTGCCCACATACGGCTGCAGGTCACGGACCCGGCGCATCTCCACCAGTGAGGCCGGCAGGAACCCGCGCAGCCCGATGTCGAGGATCAGGCCGCCCTTGACGACTTCGATCACCGTGCCGGTAACGACGCCGTCCTCGTCCTTGATCTTCTCGATCGTGCCCCAGGCGCGCTCGTACTGCGCCCGCTTCTTGGACAGGATCAGACGGCCTTCCTTGTCCTCCTTCTGCAGGACAAGGGCCTCAATGTGCTCGCCGGTCGTGACTACATCGTGTGGGTCGACGTCGTGCTTGATCGACAGCTCACGCGAGGGGATGACCCCTTCGGTCTTGTACCCGATATCGAGCAAGACCTCGTCTCGGTCGACTTTGACGACGGTTCCTTCGACGATATCGCCGTCATTGAAATACTTGATGGTCTCATCGATCGCGGCGAGGAAGGCCTCCTCGGACCCGATGTCGTTGACCGCTACCTTGGGGGTCGGGTTGGCCTCAGTGCTGCTGCTCGTCATGTGTAGGTTGGCTCCGGCGGACAGGATGTATGGGACGCGCCGCACAAACCAGCCCGCCACATTTGGGGCCCACAGGTCTACTGGACTTGCCTGGCCGACCTGACCAGTCACGATCTGCCTCAGCGACCGTTCGCGACTGTGCCTGGCCATGGCGGACTGCACCTGAACACGGCGCAGCGTTCAGGATATGAGAGCCAGCGGAGCGGGTCAATCCAAGCCGCCAACCTGTGACCTCCCGACGGGCCCCCACTCCAGCCCCGGCGCACTCCCCCACACGGCGATGGTGGACGTTTTTCCGTGAATAGCACGGGAAAACGTCCACCATCATGCAGACGCCGCACCAGCAGCATGGGCAGGGGTAAGCCAGCCGAACCCTGCCACCCAGCGCACGGTCACCGTGGCTCACACGGCAGCGGGGACGCGCGGGGACCGCGCCCGGAGCGTGCCAACCCAGTGCACGGGCACTGGGGGTTACGTCCCACAAACCAGTCAGTGCGCCGCTTCAGCCCAGCTCTGCCCGGTGCCGATCGAGACCTCCAGCGGCACATCGAGCGGGAACGCCCCGCACATCGTCTCGGTCACCAGCCCGCGCAGCTCATCAAGTTCGCCCGGGGCCACCTCGAACAGCAGTTCGTCATGTACCTGGAGGAGCATCCGCGACCGCAGCCCCTGCGCGCGCAGCGCGCGGTCCACGCCGAGCATGGCCACCTTGATGATGTCGGCCGCCGATCCCTGGATCGGCGCGTTGAGAGCCATCCGCTGGGCCATTTCCCGGCGCTGCCGGTTGTCGGAGGTCAGATCGGGCAGGTAGCGGCGCCGACCCAGGATGGTCTGGGTGTAACCGTCCTTGCGCGCCTGCTCCACCACCTCGTCCAGGTAGTCGCGTATTCCGCCGAACTGCTGGAAGTACCCCTCCATCAGCACGCGCGCCTCTTCCGGGGTGACGCGCAACTGCTGGGACAGCCCGTAGGCCGACAGGCCGTACGCGAGCCCGTAGTTCATCGCCTTGATCTTGCTGCGCAGTTCGACCGGCACCTCCGCCGGGGGCACACCGAACACGCGGGAGGCGGTCTCGGCGTGGAAGTCATGCCCGGAGGCGAACGCCTCCGCCAGCGCCCCGTCGCCGGACAGGTGGGCCATGATGCGCAGTTCGATCTGGCTGTAATCGGCGGTGAGCAGGCAT
>DPMS01000725.1 GCA_003541285.1 Actinomycetota bacterium | reverse complement strand
TTTTCAGGTCGAAGTAGTTAGTGAAACGCCTCACATGCAGACACCACATCGGCAAACACCAGGTGCACCTACGATTCGGTGCGGCGCCCGCGGATACCGGTTTCCCAGCGGGGAGGCTGGCCCTGCAGGAGGTGCGGGGGTTCGTGGACACGATCACCACGTGCCAGGACTCCACTGCGATCTTTGGGCGGCGAGGCATTGTCCAGCGCCATAGCGGGGCGACCCAGCGCCTCCCGGCCAGGTCCGCAGGCACCGGGATCCTTGTCATCTGGCACCGCCCCCTGTGGCCAGCCCCACCCGAAGATCTATGAGACACGCCCGTGGTGAGGATCTGGTGCCACCCGGCCTCGCCGCGTTACTTCTTGTGCGCGACCCCGGCCCACAGAGCAGCTGGGCTGGCCGCCTCCTCCTCCGTGGCAGGCCGCCATTTCGACGCCTGCACCAATCCTGGTTTCACCAGTTCCAGGCCGTCAAAGAACGTCGCCACCTCGGCGCGGTCACGGAAGGTGACCTTCTCGGCCATCATCTGGTTAAGGACACCGGCCATCTTGGCCATCGCCTCAGCGTCGATGTCGCTGGCCGGATGGGAGAGCGCGAGATAGCTGCCGGGCGGCACGGCGTCCATCAGCGTGGCCACGATCGCGTGCGGGTCGTGCTCATCGTCGACGTGCTGCAAGATGGCCATCAGCATCACCGCGACCGGGCGGCTGAAATCCAGCAGCTCCCGCGCACCGCCCAGAATCTTCTCCGGGTTGTGCAGGTCGGCGTCGATATAGTAGGTGGCCCCCTCCGGGTGGCTGTCCAGCAGCGCGCGGGCATGGGCGAGCACGACCGGGTCATTGTCGGCATAGACGACGCGGGACTGCGGCGCCACCGACTGGGCGACCTGATGGGTGTGGTTCACCGTCGGAATGCCGGTGCCGATGTCCAGGAACTGGCCGATACCGGCCTCCCCAGCCAGGAAGCGCACCACACGCTGCTGGAACGCGCGGTTGGCACGCGCCGACAACACGATATTGGGGAAAGCCCGGATCGCCTGGTCGCCAGCTGCCCGGTCAGCGGCGAAATTGTCCTTCCCGCCCAGCCAGTAGTCATACACCCGGGCGACATGCGCCACGTTGGTATCGAATGAGACCGGCTCATCCGGGCTCCCGGAAACCTGGCCCTGGCCCCACCATTCGTCCGCCATTGAACCTGCCTTCTTCCCGGTACCGTCCTGCCGTTCGCCGCTAGCCTAACCCCCCGCGTCTGCGCCGGTGCCGGCCGACGGGGCGGGAGCGTCATGGGTTCCACCATCGTGGGCGGAACCGCTCCAAGTGCCGCGGCTAGCCCGCCGGCCCTTACGTGCGGGGCCTCGCCGACTTCGGCTCGGCGGCTTGTCATAGCCAGGCCCGCTCCACTCTGCCGCCCGGGCCCTTATGAAGGCTGACGGAACCTAGCACATCGCAGGGCCCAGCCCGGGGGGATAGGCTGGGCCCTGCGCGGGAAAGGACCTTCACCAGGGTTAACGCCTAGCGCTCCGTGTCCGTTACAGCCGTTCACGGGCAAGGCCGTCATCGGAGCCAACGGGGGCCGCCGTTGGCCGCGATCCGGAACTCGTACTCCAGTTCTGCCAGCGTGGGGGCGCAATGGGCCTGTGAGCGGCCGCCTGGCAGCCTGCTGTGGGCGGTGAGCGCGACCTTGCGACGATCCGCGCCCTGCTCGCCGACGTCGCCGCAGCGTTCACCGGCCCCGCGGCAGGTCAGCAACTGGTGACTGCTTCGGACCAGGTGCGAAAGCGGGTGACTTAGCCATTGCGGTGGGCCTGGAACACCGCACGTACCCCAGCACCGGTGCCCCGATACGACCGCAAACCGCTCCCCATCATGCTCATACAGGCAGGCAGACAGTGACCGGCGGCAAAAACTCACCATGGACGCAACGCCGGGTGGGGCCCAATCCGGGCGCCAGCGCAGGCCCATGGCAGCGCCCGGCCCGCTCCCACGCCGCGACCGATGACGCGGCGGCCTGCCTGCTGGATTCATTCTCGTGACCCATAGCGCCTCCGGTTCATGGAGGTGTAGCACTGGTGGCATGGGTGGCCGGCACGAGGCGCCGAACAGCACCGATCCGTTGGTGGGCGTGGTCATCCTCGCCCTGTTCGCGATACTGGCAACCGTCATCCTTTTAGCCCTGGCAGGTGACTGACATGCGCCCCCGTCATGACCAGGCCAGCCCGCTGCCAGTGCGCTCAGAGGTAGTCCACCGGGAGTGGCTGCCGTGGCCGGGGGACGGTCTTCGCCTCTTCCGCCGTGTCCTGGTGCTCAGCGAGCATCTTGTGCTCGATCTCGGCCAGTTCTGCAGCTTCAGCGAGAACGGTCTCCCCCGTCTGTTGCATAGCCAGGTCAGTACCTGTCTCCCCGGCAGGGGCACGCTGCACTCCAGTGCCAGAACGCCTCGAGCCCCGGACGGCGGACCAAGCGTGCAGTATCCCGGTCACGCGGGCATGCCGCACCCGGCGGAATAAGTTGCCCATGTCCTTCCCCCCACCCTGGCTCCGTACCCTTTGACAAAGGCCAGCGTTCCCCATGCGCCGATTGCGGCGCAAACCTAGCACGATCCCGGGCTTGTCCACGATCCGGTCCCGTTCAGCCTGACCATCGTCAAGTCCCCTGCGGTCAGCCCGCTGCGGGTTAGCAGAGGGCTTCGGGAACGGATCGGCACGAGGCGACCCGTCGGCGTCTCTTCCTTCCACGTGGCAACGCCCTGGTCGCGTTGTGCTGCAAGCGGCAACATCGCGGGTAGCGCCACCCGGTGCGATGCGCCCCAGGCGGTTATTGAGAGAGGCGGCAGAACTGTTTCACCTGGCCGGCATATCCGTACCGGGGATTCTGATCAGAAGGGGGCTCCCAGAGAGGCTCCGCCTCGGACCGCCGAGGTTCGTGGTTCCGGTAGCGGCGTTACCGGGCGCGGGTTCATGCTCAGAGCCGTGAAGAACGTGCTGGGGTAGCCGGGGTGACAGGCCCGGTGGTGGCGCTTGCGCCCGATCCGGCGGTGGTGACCGCCGCGGACGTGGTGGCTGGTCACGTGGGGCTGGGCATTTGCCGCCTGGACCGGCTGTATCCCAACGTTCGCCACACCGCACTCCCAGGCACTCGTCACCTACCAGCCCGCCAGCCGCTACTGGGCACTGCAGTGGTATTGAGACCGGGATCTTCCTCGCCGCCGCGCTGGCCCTGGCCGGGCTGGCGAGGACGGCGAGCACGCTGCGGACATCACCCGCCCCACCGGGCACTTCCGGCCATCCGAGCAGGTAAAGGCGATTCCGCGGTTCATCAAGATGGAGGACGCACGCCTATGCTGCCCCGCGTGCGGTGTTGTGGGTCAGGCTGCCTATACGGCGATCAGCTCAACATGGATGTTGGCGGCCTCGGCTAGGTCGCTGAGATCGCTGGGGTCGGAGGTGAGGATGTCATCTCCATCGCCGGCCAGGCACACGACGGCAGCGTCAATAGCATCGGATTGGCCACTGCGGGCCAGTAGCATCCCTGCCCGGCGACCCAGGCGGTCATCGATCGGCGCGACCTCGACCCCTGCGAGCAGCCGGGCGACCAGGGCTTGCTTGCCGTGTCCGCCACGCCAGGCCTGGGCGACCACGCCCCCACAAGTGACTGGCAGCCGGCCTGCCAGGCGTTCACGCTTGACCAGGGCCACGACGTCGCGGTCACCGTGCTCGACCGCCACGAAAGCCCCCGCATCCAGCACGAGCATCAGGCAGCCCCACGGCCGCCAGGCGCCCCGGCACGGCTCCTGGCCGGGCGGCCGCGTACCACCACCGCGCCGGCCCTGGCCCGGCGGGCGGCATCGTGCATCTCCTGCTCAGTGATCACGCCATGTTCAGCCTCATAGGCGGCCAGGAAATCATCGAGAGCGGCCAGCCGCCGGTCATGATCGGCCTTCAGCCGCAGTGCCTCGTTCACCCAGGCGCTCACACTCTCCGCCTGTCCCCGGGCGACTGCTTCCTGGGCCACGGCTACAAGCTCGGCGTCGACCGACGCAGAGAGCCGCTCTTTAGCGCTCATACTGCAATGCTACATCTCTGCTACAAGTGTGGTAGCCGTCTCCGGGGCCAGGTTGGCCAGTCTCTGCCACCGTAGGCGAGCCAGCAACAGAGCTCGACAGGTTACCCTCATGCCGCGGCGAGAGCGGCAGACAGGGGTCGATCCTGCCGATGGGCGTACCGCCTGTCCGGTGTGCGGCGGATGGGACGGTGTGCCCATCCGCCGCACGGTGTGGCCAGGCCCGGACGAGGGCGACGCGGTTGTTATCTGCGCCGAGGGACTCAATCCTGGCCCCGGCCTGGTCGCCAGCACGCGCGTCGGTCACTCCCCGGAGGAGCCCGGGGACGCCGTCACCCGCCTCGACCAGGCAGCCGAACGGCAGTGGCTTGGTGACAGTCACGGGGATGAGTCGCCAGCAGCGTGCTGAACGGAGAACTTGCCCAGCCGGGTGCTGGTCCGCTGTGGTGTGCGATGTGATCACCTCCTCTCCTTACTGGACTCTTGCCGCCTGTGGCTCACCCCGCGCTCCTTCAGCGGGCATTGATCGTGCTCGTGAGCAGGCTGCTGTCAAAGGATGTGAATCTGGCGAGCGCGCGGCGCGTCTGACAGCCAGCACCTCGCAGCAAGGACATCCAGGGCAGATGACTACCGGTCTTGCCATCGGCGCGGTCACCATGTCACCGCGACCGGAGCCTACCTGCGGTGAGGGCGGCCTGAACCTGGCCTCGCACACCGCCTACCAGCGCGGACTGGACGGCATCATCCGGGCCGGCCCGCTGGGTGACGTGCCTGGGGCCTCCAATCTGATCAGGGTGCGCCTCCTCGACCCTGACCAGGCACCTGCCGCCGATGGCGCGGAGATCACTGTCCGGGAGGAGAATCTTGCAGCGCGGGCGGGTCAGCAGCCAGTGACTGCTTCGGGCCAGAGGCGAAGGCGGCTGATTTTGCCGTTGCGGCTGGCCCGGAACACGGCGCGCACCCCGGCGCCGGGGCCCGACACAACCACGAACCGCTCACCATCATGCTCATACATGCAGGCAGTGACCGGCAGCTCACCAGGCCGCCCGGCTCCTGAGGACGCCTGGGACGACAGAAGCCACGCGGCCAGCGCACGGGTACACGCCCGGCGATCCCGGTCCTGCTCGGCAACAACTGTCACATCCGCAGGAGCCTAGCCCGGCCTGCCCTGAATCGTTCAGAACATGACAAGAAACTCACCCGGAGGTAGCGCATCAGCCGAACGCGAAGCGCACGGCTCAACCGGGCGCCCACCGCAGACTGACGGTCGGCGTGGCCCGCGTTCACATCCCGGCCGGCGAGGCGCCGAGGTAGCCACTGGTTCCCGGTTGCCCATGGCGCGGCGGTTCATGCAGGTGCAGCACCTGATGGCATGGGCGGCCAGCATGAGGCGCCGGGCAGCACCGATCCGATGATGGGCGTGGTCATCCTCGCGCTGCTCGCGATCCTGGCAGCCGTCGTCCTGTTAGCCCTGGCCGGTGACTGGCTCATCACCGTCATGACCACAGCCTTCCGCCGCCAGTGCTTTCAGCCGCAGTCCACCGGGGGTGGCCGTCGCGGCGGCGGAACGGATTTCGCCTTTTCGGCCGCGTTCTGATGCTCGGCCATCACCTGGTGCTCGATGCCGGGCAGCTCTGCCGTCCCCGGCCCGCCTGATGATGAACTGAGCCCCTGGACATCTCGGGGGTGATGCCCGAGGGCGAGCCGAGCATAATCCCCGGCCATGGCCCGCAGCAACCGTTTGCATGTGCCGAAATACCCTGGTTTGGCCGGCGGTATACGAAATCCCAATGCCGATCCTGCACGGGTCTATTCGTGTGCGAAAAGACTGCCCCCAGGGCAGCTGGCCATGAACGGCACGCCACATCAGGCAGAAGAACGAAGCTCGCCGCGTATCCCCCGGACTAACGCGGCGGGCCTCGCTCTTCCTCCGGGCCAGGTTATGTTGATCGCCCATAAATCACAACATCATAATTGGTAAAATTACGCACCGTGGCAACACCGGCACGCTTGATACATGTATCGATGCGGGGTAATCCGGGAAACGGGCCCCAACCGATATGGTCCTTACGGTCATGATGCGAAGCGTATCTCCGGTCCCATCTTGCATCGTGTGGCAACTGTGACAATCCGTGCTCTGCTCGCCGACGTCGCCGCTGCGCTCACCAGCCCGGCTACAGCAGCCGAGGGCCTCGTTGTGCCCGGCCGCCAGACCAGGCCCTGCCACCGGGCAGCACCGTCCTGACCAGCTGCCCACCCGCCGGATGAGGGAAGAGGCGTCTGTGCGGCGCAGGATCCGCGCCGCCCGGAGGTCAGCAGCCAAGTAACTGCTTCGGGCAGCTGCGAAGGCGGGTGACCTTACCGTTGCGACGGCCTGCAGCGCCATCGCGGTGGCCTGCTGCGCCACGATGGCCGCGGGCGCACTGGTCCCCCCTCCGACGCCGACTGCCGCGCGCTAGCCGACATCGTCTGGGCCGCATCGGGCTACGCGAGCTTCCAAATGACCCTGCTGGCGGCCACTGATCGGGTGGGTGCGGCTACGATCCGCCGCGCTGGCGCCTGCGAGGCCGACGATGTGGTGGAGTCCTCCATCCGCCTGGCGCGTGCGGGTGACGCCTGGTACGTCGCTGGCGAGCAGCCCGGCGAGCCGTTCGGCGTCGCCGGAGCATGAGACCGCCGCTGGCCGGCAGCTTCAGGGCGATGCTTTCGGCGGAGCCCGGGCTATGCGTCACATCTGTCACTTTTCGGCGGGTACCCAGACGTCCCCGCCCGGCCTGCGTAGCACGAAACCGTCCCGGCCGACCAGCACTGCTACGTCGTTGGCGTATGCGCGGCCAT
>DPMS01000856.1 GCA_003541285.1 Actinomycetota bacterium | reverse complement strand
CTACGTGTCCGAAACTAAAGTTGATCAGCTTTACGCTCAGATTCCAACGAAGTTGCGTGACAAGATAGCCGCGAAGCTTACAATCGATCTTAGATTGATAAAGGTTGAAGTTGGAGGAAGGCAGCCCCAGGAGAGTCTATTCTCCAAACTTGAAATGGTACGAGTATATCTTGAGGAGAGAGATCTCATCGGCAGTGTTGACAACCCTGGTTTTTTCTTTGCGCAAACGATGCCGCTTAGCTGGGGGTTCTATGGAGTAGAATCATCAGGAGAATCCTCAGAGTTCGTATATTTCGGCGGGCGCACCGAAAAGACAGTCTTGGGCATGGGAGGCTCGTTGCAGCATGTCATAGGAGAAGCAGGGCGAAGCTACACGCACTCTGCTTCGAATACAGTTTTTCTATTTCATGCTCTCAAGGGAGCGCTATCGGAAAGTGTAACCGAGCCGGACATCGATGCGGACGAGCGCCTTCTAAAGTACGCCGGACAGATTCTTAGACGGGGAGCGTCGATTGAACCTAGGTTTATTCTGGATGCAGTGGCGGCTGCGTCAGGTCGAATGCGCAATCCCTGGGAGCCAATGGAATTTGTAGCTAAACGACTAATAAACGGTGCCGTCCCCCGCAGAGAATGGTCGGATTATACTCATGAATGGAAGGATCTGGGACCGATTAAGGTGCTTCTAGGAACGCCACTTTATGTGGCTTTGGCAGAATGAGCATTGATCTCTCTGCCCCACTAAAGCGGGGGCAATTCAGGACACTACGGTAATCGGGTATCGTATCAGGTCGCCGTCATTGGGGATTCATGCCGCGCACGTCCGTCGATGTGACCAACATCATGATGCAAATCAGAGCCACCGCATATGCAGCTGTATAGCGCATAAGGATGCGTCATACTCAACACACTCACATCGGCAGTTGAGGATGTTCCGCATCGAGCTGCTGAACCTGCGACTGGCGCGGCGTTGGGCTGGGTAATGGTGGTCAGGCGGCGTGGGGTGCGATCGTCACGATGAGGTCGGCGTCGAGGGCTGCGCTGATCCGTTCCAGCAGGGGGATCGTCGGCACGACTCCGCCTGCTTCCAGCCGGGACAGGGCGGGCTGGGTCATGCCCGCGCGGGTGGCCAGTTCGGCCTGGGACAGGCCCAGGGCCAGGCGGCGCTCGCGGACGGCCTGGCCGATCAGGAACGCGCGGCGGGCCTCAGCGTACCCCTGGCGGTACTCGTCGCTGTCACGTCGCTGGGCGGCGAGTTCCTCATAGGAGGAGTGGTCTGCGGTCATCTCAGGTCACCTCCCGGTCAAATACCTGATGGGCTGGACTGTGCTCGACCTCACAGATCTTCTGTGCCTGCAGGGCACGGGCAACCTCGGCGGTCTCGGCATCGCGGGTCTTGCGGAACACCGTCAGCAAGATCACCCGCCGTCCCGGGGCGAGCCAGTAGGTGATCCTGGTCTGCTGGCGTAACAGATGGAACCGCAACTCCCGGACCTTCCCGCCCAGGTGGCGGGTATAGGGCTCGCCGAGATCTTCGGCGAACTCGGCGAGCATGCCGACAAGGAAGTCGACCCGGCCGAAGTCACGGTCGGACAGACTGGCCAGCCAGGACCGCACCTCCGGCTCGACCTCAACCTCATACAGGCGTACCATGCATCCAATGGTATATGCATCTGCTGCTATAGCCAAGCACATGCGGTGGGCCCCCGGGCCGATGGGGGTGGGCATCCAGGGGCTTCCAGCAGCCAGAGCCAAAGAGCCAAACCAAGAGCCAACAGTCGCCGGTTCCGGGCCACGCTGAGCCGCTGTCAGCCATCATCGCCGCAGGCAGATGCCACGCCAGGCGATACCCGGCACCTTCCAGCCACTCGGCGGGCGCGCCTTACAAGCGAGGGGTCACTGGTTCGAACCCAGTTGCGCCCACCAGTGATCCGGTGGCGGTGCTGGTGGCCGATGACACCGGGTTCGAGAAGTCCGGGCGGTGCTCGGCGGGGGTGCAGCGGCAGTACACCGGCACCGCCGGGAAGATCACGATCCGGCCACCCGACTCATGCGTGATCCCCAGGACCGCCCGCCGTGCCCACCGACGGGCGGCATCTCCGGTCTTGCTGAGCAAGGCCTCGCCTGTCGCGGGGATGGTCACAGCAATTATATTACTAGGTCTTTGTGACGAAAAGCTAGCACTTGCCGCCGGAAGAGTGCTAGCTTGCCCGGGTGCGTATCGGAGTGTACGTGGATGGCTTCAACTTGTATTACGGTGCGCGAGGGCTGTGCGGCCGGGGGACTCCGGGATGGCGCTGGCTGGATCTGCGCGGTCTGGCCACCGACCTGATCGGAAGGCGAACCAGCTGGCCGGGCGCGCAAGTCGAGCGAGTCATCTACTGCACGGCGCGTATTGATGGCGCCGCGAACCCTTCGGGTCACGCCGACCAGGACGTGTACCTCAAGGCGCTGGTGGCGGCTGGCAGCGTGGACCACATCGAGTACGGCACATACGTCGCCCGGGTGAAGACGGCGCCGCTGGCGGTGAAGGACCCACAGGGGCGGCCCCGCCTCGTCGGTCCTGCCTGGCCGGTGATGGTTCAGGACGGGCACGGCGGGCCGGTCAGCGGGGCGGTCTTTATGGTGTCCTATGCCAACCGTGAGGAGAAGGGCTCCGATGTCAACGTGGCCGCGCACCTGCTGATCGACGTGCTCGGTGGCGCTGTTGATGGAGCGCTGGTGATCTCCAACGACAGCGACCTGCGGTTTCCGGCCGAGCAGGCACGCCTCCATGTGCCCGTCGGAGTTGTGAACCCCTCACGTAACTATCTGGCCGGTGACCTGCGCGGGGTCGCTACCGCTGGCGCTGGCCGCCACTGGTGGGCCAGGCTGACCGCCACCGATCTGAAGAACCATCAGCTTCCCGACCCAGTGGGCAAGTACCGGCGCCCCCAGGGGTGGTGAGCCTGCTGGCCAGCCAGGGAAGCTGTCAACCAGCAATCGCGTTATAGTAGATGGCATATACCACCCGGCTCCTCGTGGGCCGGGTTTTCCTTGCCACAGGCCCGGTTGCTGTCTTGCGCCCGGGATCTCCAGACAGGCGCGCCGCACCTCAAAGCAGCCGCCAGACCGGGGCAGGTGAGCGCGAGCAAGGGCGCGTTCTGTTCAGGGTTGGCCGCGCCCGGTTGGAGGGGATCGGTCTCGTTCGCATCCAGGGCACCAGATCAAGTCCTGCAGTGTCGTATTGCCCGCCCCCGATCGGGCGCCCAGACGCCGTCCCGGCCTGGGTTGGCTGGGTTGCTGCCCGGTGCGTCGGCGTATTCAGGGTGTGGCCGGAGGTTGATGGGGTTGTCTCAGTGGGCGGCGATCCGTTGCAGGCGCCAGGTTGCCAGGCCGGTGAGGGCGACCGCGAAGGCGAGCAGGACTCCGAGCTGGGGGAGGATGTCGCCAAGGTTGCCGCTGTGGCGGATGACTTCGGACAGGCCGCTGATCGCCCATGCCTGGGGGGGTGAATTGGGCGACGGTTTGTATTGCTGGTGGGAACAGTTCGATTGGGACCATGCATCCGCCAAGCGCTCCGAGGCCCAGGCCGAGGAGCAGGCCGATTGCGATGGCTTGTTGTTCGGTGCGCAGTGTTGAGCCCAGGAGCATGCCGGCGCCGGCGCCGACCAGGGCGATCGCGGTCAGCAGTGTTCCTGCCGCTAGCGGGTTTCCCCAGCGGACGCCGAACAGGAGTGCTGACCCGATCATGATGATGAGGCCTTGCAGCATTGCGACTGCGAACCGGCCGATCCCCTGGCCGAGCACTACCGTTCGCGCGGTGGTGGGGGTGGAGAGGATTCTGCGCACCACGCCCAGGCGGCGTGCTTCGATGAGCGAGACGGACCCGATCATTGACATGAGGAAGACGAACAGGACCATCTCTGAGCTGGCGCCAACGTCGAACCGGCTGGAAACGCCTGCGAAGACGGCCTTGCCTACGACCGTTGTCCGGACCCCGATGCCGGGCAGGGTCCGGGCCGTGCGGGTGGCTACCTGGATTGCCATGTCGAAGGGCATGATGCCCCGCCGCGCGGCCAGCCGGGCCGCTCGCAGGACCGCCCCTTGGCGGGCCACGGCGGAGGAGACCACCGTACTGGGTTGCCTTTGGTCGGAGCGGGCGAAAAATAGCAGGTGGACGTCGCGCCCGCTGCGGATCGCCTGGTCATAGCCTGCTGGGATGACCAGCCCGGCTTGCAGGTCGCCTCGCTGGACTGAGGTCAGGAGGCTGTTCTGGGTGCCGATGTGGCGGACGCTGATGCCCGGGGTGTGCTCGAGTATCGAGACCAGGCTGGTGCCAAGCGCGGCCGGGCGCGTCGACACCACGCCCACTTTCGGGGTCTGCGACCCGCCGAAGGCGATACCGAGCACCAGGATCATGATCAGGGGGAACAGGAACAGGAAGAACAGGTTGGCCCGGTAGCGGAACACCCGCCGCACGTCGTAGCCGACCATGGTGAGTGTCTTCATAGCTCAGCCAGTTTCCGCAGCCGCATCAGCCCGATGCCACCTACTATGGCCGCGAATACGAGGACGGCGGCGGCGGGCAGTACCGCCGCCGGGCCGGCTCCGCCAGCCAGGTCGCCGAGCCCGCGCAGGAACCAGGCATGTGGCGTGATCAGGCTGGCCTTGGCGAAGAGCCCGCCCGCCTGGGACAGCGGGAAGAAGCTGCCGCCCAGCATGCCGAGCACCAGTGCGATGATCGTCTGCCAGGTGCCGACCTGCTCGGAGGTCTTGGCCAGCGTGGCCACCAGCACCATGACGGCGGTGGCGGCGGTCACCCCGGCCAGGACCAGGATGGCCACGCCGGCTGGGTTCCCCCAGTGGGCGCCGAGGAACAGCCCGGTGGCAACGATCAGCACCGTCATGCTGATGATGCCGAGCAGGAAGCTGGTCAAGACTTTGCCGCCGAGGATGGAGCCCCGGCTGACCGGTGCGGCCAGCAACCGGGCCAGCGTCCCGTCCTTGCGCTCATCAAGCAGGCTGGTCACCCCGAACTGGACGGTGAAGAACAGGAAGAACACGGCCATGCCGGCCGCGACATAGGTCTTGGCGTCGAGTTCTTTGCTGGCCGCCGACACATCCTCGACCGAGACCGGGGACGACATCCGGGACGCCTGCTCGGCCAGGCCCGCCGGTACCTGCGCGGACGAGGGCAGTCCCGGCGCATGCAGCGCGGTTGCCACCGACAGGCGGACAGCGTTCAGATCCTGCGCGAAGCTCGTTGCCAGGGACTGGGCCACGCTCGCCGCGACCGGCTGGTCCACGTCCCCAATGACCTGCAGATCCGCGGTGCCGCCAGCTTGCACGGTGTGCGAGAACCCGGGCGGGATCACGATCGCGGCCTGGACGGTCCCGCGGTCCACCAGCCGCCGGGCCTGGGCCATGGTGGGGGCAGTGGCCAGCCGTATGAGGCCATGACGCTGCACAGGGCCGAGCACCTGCTGCCGGAAAGCCTGCGCCATGGATCCGTGGTCCAGATCGGCCACGGCGACCGGGATCCGGGAGACCTCGACAGCCCGGCCGAGCGTGACGCTCAGGACCGCGGCAAGCGCGAGCGGCAAGACGACCGCCATCAGGATCGCCGAGGCGTCCCGCAGTCGCTGCCGCAGATCCTTGCCCGCGATGAGCAGCGCCGCACGCATCGTCAGTCCCTCAGCGCCCGGCCGGTCAGGTGCAAGAAGACCGCCTCCAGATTCGGCTCAGTCACCTCCACCGAGCTCACGTGCGCGGTGGCAGCAGCGCACCAAGGTGGTCTGCGATCACGTCGATCGCCGAATCGGCGACTGCCGCACGCCGTACCCCAGCCACGGCGGCGCAGGCCCGCGCCGCCGCCTCAAGATCACCCGAGGCATCCACGTGCACCCGGTCCTGCTCGCCGACCATGGCCACAAGCTCTCGGGAGGTGCCCTCCGCCTGGAGCCTGCCCTGGTCGATGATCCCGACGCGGTCGCAGCCGTTGCGCCTCTTCCATGTAGTGCGTGGTGTACAGGACCGCCATGCCCTCACTAGCGAGGGATTCCACGCTCTCCAAGATGGCGTTGCGGCTTTGCGGGTCCACGCCCACCGTGGGCTCATCGAGGATGAGCAGCCTGGGCCGGTGCAGCAACCCGATCCCGATATTGAGCCGCCGCTGCATCCCGCCGGAGTACTTCTTGACCTGGTCGCCGCCCCGTGCCGTCAGGCCAATGGTGTCCAGGATCTCCTCCACCCGCCGGTGCGCCCGCGTCCCCCGCATGCCATACAGGCTGGCGAAGAACCGCAGGTTCTCCCGCCCCGTCAGGTCGGGGTAGACCGCGACCTCCTGCGGCACATACCCGCACAGCGCCTTGACCCCCACGCTGGTGGTGGTCATCGGCTTGCCGTCAACAAGGACCTGCCCTGCCTCCCGCTCAAGCAGCCCGGCAACCATCGAGATCGTGGTGGTCTTCCTCGCACCATTAGGGCCCAGCAGCCCGTAGGTTTCACCAGGGGAGATGTAGAAACTGACATCGTCGACCGCAACCAGATCACCGAACGCCTCACGCAGGCCACGGCACTCCAGCACAGGCGCGGCCATTGCCCGGTCCGCCGGGTCCCGCGCTGCGAGATCACCAGTTCGCGCCATCACCTGCCTCCCCGTGCAGGCGTGAGTGATCCATCCACCATCGGTTTCCGGCACACTACCTAGTAAGTGGCCAACGGCCCGCGAAGCCCAGGACCACTGACCCGATCACCAGGGTGGCCTTACTGGCTGTCCGCGTGACGTCCCCGGCCGTGAGTGACGATCGCTCGCACGCGGGAGGCTGCACGCGCTCGAGCGCAATTTCCGCAGATCGCCGTGATCTGCCCTGCATCGGCTGGTGAGTGTGGACGACTACTTGGTCTACCAGGACTTTCGGATGGTCATGTCGGGGCGTTCGCCGCCCGCGGTCGCCTGCGGCGTTGCTAGATGATGAGGGTGAGGCCAAGGGGGTGGTTCTTATGCCAGTTCCTACGCCAGCAGCATCGTGGACAGGGTCGTTGTTCTGGCTAATCGGTCTGTCCGTGGCGGCCTTCGCGGTTAGCTGGCTGCTCGCAAACCGGCTGCGCCTGGGGAGGCCCCTGTATATTGGCGCGCTCTTCGTGGTCACTAGCGCATTGTCGGCAGGCTACGTTGCGTGGCTGGGCCTCGGCGCAGGCGATCTATTGACCACCCGCTGGGGATGGGGCCTGCTCGCCGCCCCACTGGTTGCCGCCTTCCCGGCATTCGGGATGACCCGGCTGCCCGCATCGAACCGGCGCACCGGGCGGGCGCTTGGGGTAGCCCTCGTGTGGGAGGGTGTCGTCTACGGCGTCACCGAGGGGGTGCTGCTGTCGGCACTGCCCGCGTTCATCACCTGGCAGCTTGTCCATTCACTCGGGTGGAACGGTTTCGGCGGGGGGCTGGCCCGGTGGACGCTGCCGGTGCTCGCCAGCGTCGTGGTGATCGTCGTGCACCACCTCGGCTACGCCGAGTACCGCAACCGGCAGCTGGTGCCGATCTCAGTCGGCTGCGGGCTGCTCACAGTCGGGTACCTCGTGACCGCAAGCGTGATCGCACCGGCGCTCGGGCATGTGCTGATGCACACCGTGGCGATCCTGCACGGCACCGAACTGCCGCCGCTGACCCGGCCCATCATGGTCCCAGCGCCCCGGCCGGAAGCCGCGCCAGGGGCTAGCGCTCGTAAGCCCTCGCCGGGCAGGCACAGGCCTCTTCTGCACGGGAGGTGACAGGAATGGCAACCATCTCCTTGAAGGACTACCAACGGGCCGAGCGTGAGGTGTCGATCACCCAGGCGCGGATCGGCATCGGGGTCCACGCAGCGGTCACCGTGCTGGTCTGCGCCATCGTGATCGTGATCAACGTGTTCGCCGCCCCGGAGTTCCCGTGGTCGGTGTTCCCAGTCGTCGGCATGGTCCTCGGCCTGTTCCTGCACTGGTGGTTCGGCTACCGGCACCTCGAAGAGATGATCCAGCGGCACCAGATGGACATCGAACGGCGGGCACTCACTCACTCTGCTGGGTAACAGCCGTCCAAACGACAGGCAGTCAGGAAGTCGGCGAGCATGACTGCGTGGAGCAGGGCCAGTCAGCACCCCGGCGTGGTTTCCCCGGCAGCCGGTGATCATGACGTTGCGGCGCAGGGCCAGGACAGATCAGGGTGCCAATTGGCAAGGAGTGATGCTGCGCATCATCCGCACCGACACACACGCCCCCCGGGGCCCGCCATATCTCGACGGCTCCGGGAAGTGGTACGTGCGATTGAGCCGGATTCTCCGGCTCAGGTGTCTCAACCGGGCCGGCGCGGCCAGGCTGGGGCCTGCCGTGGCCGGCGACCCTCGTCCCAGCATGGCGAGGACCTGCTTCCCTGCCTGGCCGCCCCATGAGGGTGCACGATCGTGTCAGGCGGAACCACCCCGAGCAAAGCGCGCCGCCGGTCAGCGCCGGGCCCGCCTGCGACTCTCCGCGAGGCCAACAAGGACGTTCGCCTCTGGTGTCAAATATCGACGCCGTCATTCGCTGGGCGTGAGAACCAGATGTGGTCCGTGCCGGTTCGGAGGTGGTGGCAGTGGGAGGCTCTGCCGCTTCGCATCCAGCCGCCAGAAGCGCGAAACCATTCCTCGGTCTTCGCCGGCAGCCAGGTCGTCTCGCTCTGGCAGTCTTCCGGATACCGCTGCCCCTGTATCGCCGCGGATGGGGCTGGCTCCTGGGCCACACGTTCCTGCGGCTGGTCCACGCCGGACGCAAAACCGGCAAGCTCTACTCCGCCGTCGCCATGGTCTTGAGGTACGACCCGGACACCCACGAGGCAGTCATCTTCTCGGCCTGGGGCCAGGACGCCGACTGGATCCGCAACATCCGGGCCCGCCCGGCGCTGCAGGTCCAGATCGGGCGGGAATCGTTCACCCCGCAGCAGCGCTTCCTCTCCGAGGATGAGAGCCTGGCTGTGGTAGCCGGCTTCCGGCTCCGGCACCCATGGAGGTTGCGCCTCGCTACATGGATCATGGGCTGGGAGGACCTTCGCTCGGATACTGCTGCAAAGGACTTCATCAGCGCTCGGCGGTTCATAGCATTCCGGCCGGCGGATCCCTCCCGGCTCTGAGATCGACAAGGGCGCGGCGAGATCGCCGCTGCTGGGAACTCCAACACAGATCTACGTGATATGCGCGCAGGCGCCATCCCGGGCGGTCCGGTGACGGCCGCGCCGATTCGGCAGGTCCGGCACTACGCTGGGTGACGGAGAGGGGCACGGAGAACGCACACAGAGCCGCCGTTCGGTACCGGGGTACAGGCGGGTTGGCGTGCCCGCCGTGTCGCAATCGAATGGTCGATATGTGCGGCGATTCCGGGGTCGGCTGCGTGTGGCAGGCTGCACAGAACGGGGTGATATGCGTGCGATATCCCGTTAGTTCGTGTCGGCGGTGCGGCCGAATCGGAATCTTGTGGCGCCCGGCGAACCGGTGCTCGCGCTCGGACAGGGACTGTCGGGAAGCTGGTGTGCCTGGCGGCGGTGAACGTGGGATCGCGGGACTGGCCGCAGAATGACGCGGCGGTCTTGACGCGGATTCTTCCGGCGCGACCGTGCGCCGAGCGGTCCGCCGCGCGGTAGCGTGGGATGGCGGGCTGGTGCTACGGGATCTGTCGCAGGCCCTGGCAGGGAGGCGGAGCTGGTGAGCAGCCCCGGCGAGGGGCGCCGGGCAGCCTGGCTGCCGGTGCGCGACCACCGCTTCTGGGTGGTGCAGGCGCTTGTCGCGGTCGTGTTTCTGCTGCACGAGCTCGCTGACGGTGGCTTGGGCACCAGACCGTTCGCCGTCGTCCCGCACCTGGCGTTCGAAGCGCTGTTCCTCTTTCCGCTGCTGTACGCGGCGCTCAACTTCGGGCTGCGCGGCTCGCTCGTCACAGCGGCGTGGGTGACGCTGCTCATGAGCCTCGACATCACCTTCAGCCTGCAAGGCATGGGGCGCATCAATTTGTGGGCGCACTACGTAGAGCTCGCCACGCTCGACATCGTGGCCGTCGCCGTCGGCTGGGGCGTGGCGGCCGAGCGGCTCGCGCGCGCACGGGCCGAGGTGGCGGAGACCCGCTACCGCCAGCTCTATGAGACCGCCCGCGCGCCGATCCTTCTTCTCGACGCCGAGGGCGTGGTATGCGACGCCAACCCGGCGGCCACGGCGATCTTTAACGGGAACTTGACCGGCCGTCATGGCCGGAGCCTCCTCCCCGGGGGCTTTCCCCTGGGGGAGCAGGCCCGGCGAGTGCTGAGCCTGCCCGATGGCCGGGACTACCGGCTCGGGCTGGTGTCGTTGCCACCCGGCACTGGCGCCGCCTCGACCCAGGCGATCTTCGAGGACGTCACCGAGGAGCACCGTGATCGCCGCCTCGCCACGCACTACGCCGCGCTCGTGGTCCAAGCCGAAGAGGACCAGCGGCGGCGCCTTGCGCGCGAGCTGCACGACGAACCGCTCCAGTTGTTTCTTCACCTGGCGCGCCACCTGGAGAGCCTCGCCGAGACCCCGGGAATTCCTGCCTCCGCTGCTGACAGGCTGGCCCGTGCGCACCGGCAGGCGTTTGATGCAGGACTCCGTCTGCGTGGTCTCGCGCGGGAACTCAGACCGCCTACCCTCGACCACCTCGGCCTGGTCGCTGCGCTCTCCGGCCTGCTTGCTGACGTCGACGAGGAGGAGGCAGATCTGCATGCCGATCTGCAGGTCACCGGAGAGGCGGTCCGCCTCGCCGGAGACATTGAGCTCGGCACCTTCCGGATCATCCAGGAGGCGGTGCGCAACTCGCTTCGCCACGCCGAGGCACGTCGGCTGCAGGTAACGGTCGGGTTCGGCGCCGACGAGCTGAGGCTCACGGTAGCCGACGACGGGCGCGGCTTTACGCCAGACGAGTTCGACGACCTGACGGCAACGCACCTCGGCCTGCTGGGCATGCGCGAGCGCGCGCGCCTCCTCGATGGCGACCTCGAGGTGCGCTCGGCGCCAGGCGCCGGCACCGTTGTCGACGCCAGGGTGCCGCTCCGCACCCCGCAGGACGTGGCGAACGGCGGGGCCAATCTGGTTGCGAGCTGACACCAGACCCTCCCCCTGGGCGGGAAGCTGTATCGCTTCATCCGCCGGTCGTCAGATGAGGCATTGCGCAGCAGGCTCGGCGTCCGAGGCACGGTGCCGGTGCAGCCGCGACGTCAACACAGTCATGCAGAAACGGACGATCTGCGCGCCACAGACAAATCGCGCCGAGCGCGAGTCAGCCGGCCGAGTCGGCAGGGAGAGCGGCTCGGAGGGCAGGGACTACTTGCGCTCTCACTCTGGGTAGCGACATGGCGGCCGGTGAGATGGCCGTAAGGGGGGAGGCGTCAGAAGCTCCCGGCGCGGTCGCGAGGCGGGTCGTGGCCGCTGCTACCGGCACGTTCGCCTGGCCGCGTTGGTCTTCGAATGTAGGGTCGACGACTGTGAGAGTGGGCAGTTCGAGCAGCTACCGGGAGATCATTACGAGGGGCAGTTTGAGGGGCAGAATGGTGCTAGGAGGGCTAGTCTGAGCCAGTCCCAGCTAGTGTGAGTTAGCGTCTGGCCTGCTCAGGCCGCATCGGGCCTGGTCAGGGAACATGCCGTGGATTCATGGCATACAAGAGGTCGAGATGCCGCCTGGAAGGGTGAGCGAAGATCATCTCAGTGACCTCTCGCCTTTTGCATTCTAAGTCGCGGCCGGCCTGTGTTTTCGCTGGTTGCTACAGCGTTAGGGCCGTGCCGCCTTACAAGCGAGGGGTCACTGGTTCGAACCCAGTTGCGCCCACCATTGAGGTCTTCATCCCTGAAGGA
>DPMS01000859.1 GCA_003541285.1 Actinomycetota bacterium | reverse complement strand
GCTGCTGGCGGAGTACCAGCATGTCGCTGTCGGTGACCTGATCTGCGATGGGCCGGACTACGCGTCGTACTTCCGGGTTCAGCGCGTCGATCCGCAGCACGCCGTGGTTTACCGCTCCATCCGTCATCCGCGGCGCGGCAGCCCGATCGACATCACCGATCCGCAGGCCCCGCAGCGGGCCGAGCAGCAGCTGCGCGAGGCCGGCACCTACTTCGACTTCACCTGGGCCCTGGTACTGAACGAGCTCCCCGGCCACCGGACGCGGCTGCTGGTGCGTACCCGGGCCAACTACTCCCCGCGCGCCTTCGGGCTCGTGACCCTGCCGCTGGGCCTGGTCGACGCGACGTACGGGGTGGCGCAGTTGCGGGCGATCGCCCGGCGCGCGGAAAGCTCCCAGCTGGCGGGAACGTAGCCCGCGCATGTGGGTGATCGCTCTGCACCAGCAGATTCCCCTGCACCGGTCGGGAAACAGCCACCACATCGCGGCGGAACTCTGTAGGGAACGCTCTCGGCATGCCGGTCATAGCGGTGTAAAGGCACGCCTCGCCGAAGGTCACCTCGACTGGCGGACACGCAGCGCCGTCCGGCTGCTGGCCCGGCTGCAGAGCCGGCTGGTCGGCCTCAGGTTCGGCGACATCCGTCTGCCCGGCGCGTCAGATAGCCGTCGAACGGGGCCAGGAGGAGAATTGAACGTCTGGGCTCTGTACCCGGGGGAGCTTGAGACGAGGTCGTCCGGCGTGGCCGTTCCTGGCCGGGCTGATCGTGCTCTCATTGGTGGAACCGGTCTGGCGTGATCGCCGGCGGGGGAAGCAGCTGGTCGATGAGGATGTCCTTCAACCATTGTTCGTACCGCTCGGGGGACCAGCCCCGGTCACAGACGAGCAACCGGTAGACCTCGGGGGACATGAGTGCGTGGATGATGTCCACAGCGTCGCGCTCTCGCAGCTTCGGCCGGAGAGCGCCGGCGCGAGCCAGGGAACGTGCGATCTGCGCTTGGCCCTGTTGCCTTTGCCGCGTCTGCTCGGCGAGCAGCGCAGCTGCGTCAGGATCGGAGCCCGCCGCGCTAACGAGGATCCGATGAACAGGCTCGGTCCTCGACATGATGCCGCGGGTGATGCCAGCGAAACCCGATAGCTGCTTCCTGGGGTCCCGGTCAGCAAGTAGCGCACGGACGTAGGGCCGGTCCTCCAACGTGACGGCCTCGTCGTCACCAGCTATTGAGATATCGAGCAGTTCCTTGAGGATCCCGAGTTTCGACGAGAACAGCCGGTACACCGTCGCAGGCGGGATGCCCGACAGGCCGCTGATGGCCTCGATCGTCGTTCCGGCGTAGCCGCGTTCGAGGAACAAGGCCCGGGCCGCCCGGACGACCGCGGCGCGAGCCAGGCGGGTCCGTGCCTGGCCGCCCTTGCCGTCGTGGGAGCGGCGGCGCTTGACACCGGTAGCCATGCTTGTGAGACTACTACTCTCAGTTTGAGAGTNNTACTCTCAAACTGAGAGTGTGCTACGCGGAGGAGGCACGCAGATGGGGGCTGCCCAGAGCCCGACCGGCGCGGACGTGGCCCTGCGCTCGTCGGGTCCGCTCAACAGCCCCGCCAACGCCGCGACCCCCGACCGGCTGGTGAGGTCCCTGCAGTCCCTGGCACACGTCTCCGGCGTGCAAAGCCCGCTCGCGCACCGATCGAGCAGGCCGTCTCGGCCGCACCTGGGCCGGCCGAGATGATCGGGCTCTTGGCCGCCGTTGTGGTCTGCCCATTCCTCCCGCGCATGCGCGAGGAATGGGCACGAAGCGGCGGCAACTCGAAAGCGGTGGCCAACGGGCTCGCCACCACGGCACAGGTCATCGAGCCGAACGTGGATCACCTTGCGGGCGGCGAAATCGCCCGCGCTTAGCTCTCCGGAGGCGGTGATGCGCAAGTCAACAGCAACGGTCGTCAGCGTTGCGTGGGGCGTGGCAGTCGGGGGAACCTTCGCCTGCTTGCTTCCGTATCTGCTGAACGAATGGCACTTTCGCCGGCCCCTGCCCTACTGGGCGGTCGCGCAGGCAGCGGGAGGGCTGCTCATCTGCGCGGGCCTCGTCCCGCTCGTTCAGTCGTTTATCGACTTCACCAAGGCTGACGGCACCCCCGTGCCGCTGGCGTCGCCACCGCGCCTGGTGATCAGCGGGTTCTACCGCTACGTGCGCAATCCCATATACGTCAGCTTCCTGGCCATCCTGATGGGCCAGGTGCTGCTGTTCGGCTCGTCAGGCCTCCTGGAGTACGCCGCGGTGGCCTGGTGTATCGGCGCAGCCGCCGTGCGCTTCTATGAGGAACCCACCCTGGCCCGCAAATTCGGAGCCGAGTACCAGGATTACCGGCGGGCCGTGCGTGCCTGGATTCCCCGGCTGCATCCATGGACACCCGGCGAGCCGGCCGGAGCGGCCGAACATGATGAGGCCGAAGGTCGTTCAGAGATCGCCAGCGAAAGGAGAAGCTACATGGCCCGCATCAAAGGAGTCTCTTCCGCCCGAGCCGGGCTGTATGTGAAGATCGCCTACCACTTCAGCCGGCGCGGCATCGCCAAGCTCACCGGGCGGGAGACGGAGCGGATGATCGAGCCCCTCGAGATGTACGCCCACGTGCCTGTGCTCTTCAAGGGCTACGCCAAGCTCGAACAGGCGACGGCCAAGCTGCACCGTCTGGACAAGAGGCTCCACGCCCTCGCCGAGCTGAAGGCGGCCACCCTCACCCACTGCGAATACTGCATCGACATGGGCTCCGCCATCTCCCGCCAGTGGGGTTTGGCCGACCAGGAGATCCTGGCCCTCCCCGACTATCAGACGAGCCCGCTGTTCTCGGAGCTGGACAAGCTGGTCCTCGACTACGCCGTGGGCATGAGCCGCACCCCGGTCGACGTCCCCGACGAGCTGTTCGACAGGCTTCGCCAGCATCTCGACGACGGCCAGCTCGTGGAGCTAACGCACCACATCGCATTGGAAAACATGCGCGGCCGCTTCAACCTGGCACTCGGCATCGGCCCGGCCGGTTTCAGCAACGGCATGGTCTGCGCCGTCCCTGCGGTGCATCCGTGAGCAGGGCCACCGCCCGGAGCCGTGCCGATGAACTCACCCCCCGCAACATCGACGATGCGGGCAGGACACCTGACCCGCCACAAGAGCAGAGCGCGGTCCCGGATGGGGGCAATCACATGATCACTGTCGTCGGCGAGTCGCTGGTCGATGTGGTCGCTCGCGGCGGCCATGACGAGCTCACCGTCCACCCTGGCGGCAGCCCGCCAATGCCGCCGCCGCGCTCAGCCGGCTCGGTCGCCGGGGGGCGCGGGGCGGCCGTGGTCTGCGACGGGGTCGGCCTGGCCACCTTCGACGCCACCCTGGCGGCGACCCGGCTGGGCGGCATGATGGTTCTGTACGGGGAGTCGAGCGGACCGGCACCCTCGTTCGAGCTTCAGCGCCTTGCCGGGGCCGACTCGCTGTTCATCACCCGCCCCGATATGGCCCACTACATCGCCAGCTGGGGAAACTGCTGCTACTGCTCCGGTAGTCATCCCCGGTGCCTGTGCTCTTGAACTTCAAGACGCTGAACTGGCCGAACGTTACCGTGGCTACGCTCAGGAAGCTCACTTGACGCCGGCCGCCCGGTAGACGAGGACGCCGTCCGCCTGGTAGGCGAAGCGGAACCCGGTCCGGCCGAGGTAGGCGATCACTCCCTGGTTCCAGTACTCCACCCGCGTGCGGCCCAGCACTTGCTGCTGAGGCCAGACCAGGACCCAGCCGACGTTCATCTTGCGCGCGTCCAGGCGTGCCGCCCGCACCTGTGCCGGGGAGTTCCCGGCTGCCGCCCGCCAGATGCGGATGAGGCCCGCGTAGAAGGCGTGTTTCCTGATCCCGGTGACTGTAGGGGCGGGCACGCGGGCGATGAAGCCCGCTGCGCGCGGGTGGCCGTCGGCGGTGGCGAGCACCTGGGCCTCCGGGCGGAACTGGGCACCGAAGGTGCCGGTTCCGCCGCAGATGCCGAACGGGAAGTCGACAACGATGGACGTGGAGTGGTTGGCGGCGATCGGGTGGTCAAGTGCTGGCATCGCGGTGGGCATTGTGCCGACGCGGTAGGTGGCAGGCATGACCCGGGCTGGGAGGTTGCCGGACCAGCCAGCTTCCAGGATGGCCAGAGCAAGTACGAGGACCAGTGCCGGGGCAGCGCGGTGGCGCATCCGGTCCACCGCCGCGCCGGCGAGCAGCGCGCCGAACNNCGGCGAGCCGGCCGGCTTCCCGGAAGCCGGACAGCCCGGGGACACGCACGAACCACGTGTAGGGCATGACCGCGGAGACCCGCACACCGTGCAGCATCTGGGCGGCGGGTATGTAGGTGCGGGTGCCGATCCACAGCACCGGGCCCAGCGCCAGGGCGGCCGCCCCGAGCCACAGCAGAGCGAGTAGCCAGGCGCTGCGCCGGCGCCAGGACAGGGCCAGGCCGAGCACAGCCATGGCGGTGAGCACGAGGCCGAACATGGGCGTGGCCTCGCTGGTCGGGATGTGCCGGTGGTTGATGACCTGGTAGATGACGCCGTCGTGATAGTAGATGGCCGCCAGCCGGGTCAGCCCGAAATCGGCCACCCGGGGCGAGGGTGCGAGCAGCCCGGCAAGCCGTGTCCCGTACTCGGTGTACGAGNNAGCACGTGCATGCTGGTGGACGCACCGCCGCTGGCCACCTGCCAGGCGACCGCCGCGACCTGGGGGCCGCCCGCCAGCGCGGCGACAAGAGCCGCCAGCCCGGCCGCCCGGGCCTTGGCCCAGCCCGGGTGGCGGACCAGCCAGGGGAGCAGGGCAAGCACCACCAGGATGGCCGCCATGACGGTGCTTTCCGGATCGGTGAGCAGGCTGGCGGCCAGCGTCAGGCCCAGGATCACGCTCTGCCGGATGCCGGGCCGCCGGCGCAGCCGTACCGCCGCTTCCAGCGCCAGTGGCAGGAACAGTGCCCCAACGGCCAGGTTGAGGTGATACCACGCCCGCCAGGTGAGCATGGAGGACAGCCCGAAGAAGGCGCCGGCCGCGATCGCCCCCGCCTGCGATGGCAGCCAGAGCCGGGCCACCCGGTAGGCCGCATAGGCCAGCAGCCCCGGTATCGCAGCCGACAGCAGGTTGTAGGAGGCGGACGGGCCGAAGGCGGCGGTGATGGGGATCATCACCGTGCCTTCCAGCGGCATCAGGACATGCAGGCCAAGCTGAGTGCCGACGGGGGCGGCGAGGGAGCGGGTGAACCACGGGTTGCTCAGGTGCTCCAGCTGATGGGCCATCCACCAGAAGCACCACACGTAGGCGCCGGCGTCGCGGGTGGCGGGCAGCTTGTGGCTGGCCAGGTAGCTGGCCCGGGGCCAGGTGACGGCGATGCCGGCGGCCAGGTAGCAGCCGAGGATCAGCAGGTGGCTGGCGGCCGGCCGGCTTGCCGCCGCCCGCAGGAGCCGGACCGGGTGCAGACCGGCTGTCCCGCCCAGGCGGGGGCTGGCGGTCTCCTCCGCCGGGCGGCCGGTCACCTGGTCGGCTGCTTTCACCTGCTCGCTCCCCGGCAGCGCCGGTAGAGCCCCAGCCCGGCGGAGCGCTCGTCCGGCCGCCACATGTGGACGAGCCGGAAGCCCGGCGGGTCCTGCCAGCACTGCCTTAATCCAACGGCCCAGATCCTGCTCACGCCGCGCTCCCGCCGGAGCAGGACCGCCCGCTGGACCCTGGTCTCTGCCTGGGCCACGGCGCCCATGCCACCTCCCGGAACCCGCTCGCCAACCTGCGTGGGCCCGGCGATCGCCACGATCAGGGGCCACGGCAGCGGCCCGGCAGGCCCTTCCAGCGCCGCCAGCCCAGCTCCTGCCAGAAGCGCGACCGCAGGCGGGCAGAAAACGACGTATCGGAAATTGTAGACGGGCTTGATATTAGATCGCGCAGTAGCGTGAGGGTGGGCAGCACCAGCCAGGGCACGGCAAGCCAGGTGTGCCCGGTCCGCGCGTGTGCCCTGCGTTTTCACGTGGTGGCCTATGACCAGCGGGACGCCGGCGAGTCGACTCATTTCCCGGCCGCCGGGCCGGCCAGCCCGATCACTGCGGTGCTGCGCAGGCGCTCGGCGGCCTGCACCGCGGAAGACATGACCGATGATGCGGTGGCGGGCAGACGGCGCCGTCGCTCAGGTCAGCGTGATCTCGAAGTACGCGCCCTGTTCGTCGTGGACGATCCGCGCCGAGCCGGACCAGCCTGCGAAGCCACCGGTACCGGTGCTGGGCACGATATGGCCGAACCAGGAGCCGGGGTCGGACTCAAGGCCGCCGTGCTGGACGGTCACCGCCCCCTCGCGGCCGTCGTCGGTGTGGCCGGTGATCCGCTCGGTGGCCACATAGGACCTGGTGCCCTCTTCGGTGCCGGCGGACATGAAAAGCGTCGCGGAGTGCCCGATGATCCCGGACGTGAAGGTCTTGGCGAAGGTCATCAGGCCGACCCNNTAATCCGGGCCGGTTCCCAGCGGCTGCTGGCTGAGCACGTCCCGGACATCGTATATCGGTTGCCCACCGGGGCTCCGGGTGGCCTCGCAGCGCAGGTCAGGCAGGCACTGGTGGATCCGGTGTGGCGGACGGGTTCAGCATCGGCGTGACATTCCGCGAGACGACTACCATCTGCATCGAACGGCCCGCAGGCACCTGCTGCGCGTCGCCCGCCGGGCCACCGGGCGCCCGGAGCACGGATGAGCGGGCTCAGTCCTGGTCAGAGCCCGGCTCGCCGGGTGGCGGGAAGGCGATCGCCCCGAGCGCGTCTTTGAGCCGGCTGGCTTCATCCCCGGACAGGGGGCACAGGAAGCGCTGCTCCGCCTCGTCACCTGCCCTGGTGGCCTTCCGCACAGTGGCGCGGCCGGCCTCGGTCAAGGCCACGACGTTCTTACGCCTGTCGTCTGGGTCCCGCCGGCGTTGCACCAGGCCCTTGTTCTCCAGTTCGTCGATCAGCACCACCATCGTGGTCCGGTCGACCCCCAGCCGGCGTGCCACTTCCTGCTGGGAGAGCGGGGCCTGGCTGTCAACGGCGATGAGCACGGCGCACTCGCGCCCGGTGATCCCGAAGGGCGCCATCGCGGACGCCGTGAGACCGGCCAGCCGCAGCTGGGCGTGCTTGAGCAGGTAACCCAGACGGCTGGCCAGTGCGGGTAGGGGCTCGCCCGCTGGCGGCTGGTCGTCGGGACCTTGGGCTGGCATCACAGCATTCTATGGCTAGACTGATCATCAGTAATAATGATGATCAATACTACTGATGATCAGCGGTATGGCAGGGAGGATCCAGGGATGACAGCGCATGACCGGCGCCTGAGCTTCGGCATCAAGACCAGCCAGATGGGCCTGACCTACGGGGAGATCCAGCGCGTCTGGCGCGAGGCAGACCAGATTCCCGTCTTCGAGCACGCATGGCTGTGGGATCACATGGTGCCGCTGCGCGGGGACATCACAGGAGCCGCACTGGAGGCGTGGACCCTCCTCGCCGCTCTGGCCGCCCAGACGGTGCGGCTGCGGCTCGGGGTCATCGTGACCAGCAACCGCCTGCGCCCCCCGGCCCTCCTGGCCAAGATGGCGGCGACGGTCGACGTCATCGCTGGTGGCCGGCTCGAATTCGGGATCGGTGCCGGGGGCAGCCGGGTAGCGGTCGCGAACCCCGTGGTGCGAGAGTTCGAGGCTTACGGCGTGCCGCTGGTCTCACCGGGTGAGGCTGTCCGGGACCTCGCGCAGTCATGCTCCCTGATCCGGCAGATGTGGACCCGGGACGAGCCGTTCGACTTCCACGGGCACTCGATCCACCTCAAGAACGCCGTCTGCGAGCCCAGGCCCGTGCAGAAGCCGCATCCGCCGATCCTGATCGGTGGCGCCGGCGACCGTGTCCTGCGGATCGTGGCGGAGCACGCCGATATCTGGAACTACCCGGGACCGCCGTCGGCGGAGTTCCGGCGCAAAGACCAGGTACTGGCCGAGCACTGTGCCGCCATCGGCCGCGATCCGGGTGAGATCCTCCGCTCCATGCAGACGGTTGTCCGCTGCGATGACCCGCAAGCACCGGCAGCCACCCGTGCCCTGCTCCTGGAGATGATCGACGCCGGTGTCACCCACCTCGTCATCGCCCCGGTCCTCGCCGGCCGCTCGCCGCAGTGGCTCGCCGACCAGATCATCGAACCCGTCCTCGAGGAGGCAGCGCAGCGCTGACGATCGACGACGTGCTCCCACCCTGGCGGCCGCGCTGCGTCACGATCCGGGGCGAGGACAGGGCGCTAACCGAGGCGACCAGCGCGGACGGTGAGCGCCCTGGGCCGATCATCCGCATCCACCCCACCCAGGTCCTGAGCTGGGGCCTCGACGGCGAGGCATGACACGAGCCAGCCCG
>DPMS01000179.1 GCA_003541285.1 Actinomycetota bacterium | reverse complement strand
GGCGCGCCCCCGCCCGGGTTAGGCCGGCTGCCCCACCGGGCGCGCCGTCATGGCGGGGTGGGGCGGCATCCGGCCCGCCGCGGGGCCGGGCGGGGCTGGCATGGCTTAATCCCATAGGCTCACCGTGTTAGCGCGGGGGGTAGGCGCTTGACGGAGGTGTGAGTGCGGCTGTGCACATTCAGGTCGCCGGACGCGCCGCCCGGGGGGTGGCCCGGGCGGATCGAGGGCGACCGTGTCGTTCACCTGGAGGCGGCAGACCTCACCGCCGTCCTCGCCCATCGCGGGCAGGTGCCTGAGGGCCCCACGATGGGGATCGGGGAGGTCGAGTTGCTCGCGCCCGTGCCCTGTCCGCCGTCGGTACGCGATTTCTTCGCATTCGAGCAGCACATTGCCACCGCGCGGGCCGCCCGCGGCGGCACCGTACCGCCCGAGTGGTACGAGTTCCCGGTCTTCTACTTCTCCAATCCTGCCGCGATCTTCGGTCCCGGCGCGGAGATCCCCTATCCCGAGGGAACGGCGATGCTGGACTACGAACTCGAAGTGGCCGCCGTCATCGGGGCAGATGGTGAGATCGGCGGCTTCACGATCATGAACGACTGGTCGGCGCGCGACATCCAGCGCAAAGAGCTCCGGGTCGGGCTCGGCCCGGCAAAGGCGAAGGACTTCGCGACCAGCATCGGGCCCGTGCTGGTGACACCCGACGAGTTCGACGGCACCGAGGCGGTGATGACCGCCCGTGTCAACGGCGAGGAGCGTTCACGCGGCAACCTCGCTGACATCCACTACCCGTGGGCGGCCATCGTCGCGCAGGCCCGGCGGAACACCGTGCTCAGGCCAGGGGACATCATCGGCTCCGGGACGGTGGGGACCGGCTGCATCCTCGAGCATGGCGACGGGCGCTGGCTGATGCCAGGTGACACGGTGGAACTCGAGGTGGCCGGCATCGGTGTGCTCCGCAACCGGGTCGGGCCGCCGCTGGCCGCCTGCCCGGCCAGCGGGCACTGAGGTGGCGGGCCAGCGGGCCGTGCCCGGCGGGCCCGGGCAGGCAGGCGGTCAGGCGGACGGGCAGTTCGACGTGGCCGTCATCGGGGCCGGGCTGGTCGGGCTGTCCACCGCGATGGCGCTGCTGGCGGCCCAGCCGTCGCTGCGGGTGGCGGTCCTGGAGAAAGAGCCAGCAGTCGGTGTGCACCAAAGTGGCCACAATTCCGGCGTCATCCACGCCGGGCTCTACTACAAGCCAGGGAGCCTGAAGGCGACGTTCTGCCGTGAGGGAAGGCAGGCGCTGATCGGATTCGCGCAATCCCGGCAGATCCCCTACCGGCTGACCGGGAAGCTCGTGGTCGCCACGCATGCCGGTGAGCTGGGCCGCCTCCAGGACCTGGCCGGGCGTGGCCGCGCGAACGGGCTGGCCGTCCGGGAACTGGGGCCAGCGGAGATCGCGGAGATCGAGCCGGGCGCCCGCGGCATCCGTGCGCTGCACATCCCGGAGAGCGGCGTGATCGACTACCGGCGGGTGGCGGCCGCGTATGCGGAGGCCGTGACCGGCGGTGGCGGCACCGTGCTGTGCAACCACGGGGTCCGCACGCTGACCCGGGCCCGCGGCGGCTGGATCGTCGGGACGGATGCCGCCTCCCTGGCCAGCCGGGTGGTGGTCGCCTGCGCCGGCCTGCAGGCCGACCGTGTCGCGGCCATGACCGGCCACGCCCGTGAGGAGTACCGGATCGTCCCGTTCCGGGGCGACTACTACACGTTCCGCGCCGAAGCCAGTGATCATGTGCGGGGACTGGTCTACCCGGTCCCCGATCCTGCGTTCCCCTTCCTCGGCGTCCATTTCACGCGTGGCATCGACGGGACGCTGCGCGCGGGGCCGAACGCGGTGCCTGCGCTGGCCAGGGAGGGCTATGGCCGGCTGTCGGTGAACACCCGGGACCTGCTGGACAGCCTGCGTTTCCCCGGGCTGCGCGCCCTGGCGCGTTCGTATGCCGGCACCGGCGCCCGGGAGATCTGGCGTGACCTGGTCAAGCCGGCCTTCCTCGCCGACATGCGGCGCTACGTCCCGGCGATCCGGTCAGGCGACGTCACGTTCGGGCCGTCGGGGATCCGCGCGCAATGCCTGAGCCGCTCGGGGGCACTCGTCGACGACTTCCTGATCGAAGAGGCGGACGGCATCATCCACGTGCTGAACGCACCGTCGCCGGCCGCGACCGCCTCGATCGTCATCGGGCGTCACATCGCCTCGCGCGTGGCCGCGCAGACGGGCCGGTGAGCCCTTGCCGGCCGGCCAGACCGCCGGTCAGTGGTGCTCATGACCGGGCATGGGGGTGCTGACATCATGACCCTGCGATTCGCGCCCAACCTCTCCCTGCTGTGGGCGGACCTGCCACTGGCAGATCGGTTCGAGCACGCGGCGCGCGCTGGCTTCGACGCGGCCGAACTGTGGTGGCCCGGCGACGCCGACGCGCAGTTGCTGCCGGTGCTGGCCGCCCGCTGGGGGCTGCGGCTCGCGCTGCTGAACTTCGACGCCGGGGATATGGCCGGAGGAGACCGGGGCCTGGCGGCCGACCCGGCCCGCAGCGCGCAGTTGCGGGCCAACGTCCCGGCCGCGCTGGCGATCGCGCGGGCGTGCGGCTGCACGCGGCTGAACCTGCTGGTCGGGCTGCGCCAGCAGCAGTACCCGCTGGAAGAGCAGCTCCGGTGTGCCCGCGACAACGTGGCCTGGGCAGCCGATCAGGCGGCGGCCAGCGGCTGCCAGGTCATGATCGAGGCGGTGAACTCGATCGAGTACGGCCCCTGCCTGCTGACAACCACCGCTGCCGCAGCGGACTTCGCCACGCGGACCGGGCGGGACAACGTCCGGCTCCAGTACGACGTGTACCACATGCAGCGCATGGAGGGTGATCTGGTCACGACGCTGGACGCATACTGGCACCTCATCAGCCACATCCAGGTCGCGGACGTGCCCGGCCGGGGGGAGCCCGGGACCGGTGAGATCAACTACCGGTTCATATTCGATCACCTCGACCGCAAGGGCTACGACGGCTACGTGGGGCTGGAGTACCGGCCGTCGGCGGGCAGCCCGGAGGAATCCTTCGGCTGGCTGGAAGCACTCGGGCGGCCACGCGGGAGCAGCGCATCCCGGTGAGCCGTATGCGGGTGCTTGTCGCGCCGGACAAATTCAAGGGCACCCTCAGTGCCCGCGACGTGGCCGCGCGGGTAGCGGACGGGCTGCTGGCGGCAAGACCTGCCCTTCAGGTGGAACAGCTGCCGGTGGCGGATGGCGGCGAGGGGACCCTCGACGCTGCCGAGGCCGCCGGCTTCCGCAAAGTGGGGGTCACCGTCACCGGGCCGGCCGGTGACCCGGTCAGCTCCGCGATCGCCATCCGCGGCCAGGTGGCGGTGGCCGAGCTCGCTGCCGCGTCCGGGCTGTCACTGCTTCCCGCCGGCCGCCCAGCCCCGCTCACCGCTACCAGCTATGGAACTGGTGAGCTGATCCGGGCCGCACTGGATGAGGGGTGCCGGCAGATCATCCTTGGAGTCGGCGGGAGTGCGTGCACCGACGGCGGCGCGGGCATGCTCCAGGCACTCGGTGCCCGCCTGCTCGACCGGCGCGGGCGCGAGCTGGGGCCCGGCGGGGCCGCACTCGCCAGTCTCCATGCGGTGGGACTCACCGGCCTGGACGCGCGGCTCGCCCAGGCACAGTTCGTCCTTGCCAGCGATGTCGACAATCCCCTGCTCGGATCGCATGGCGCCGCCGCTGTCTATGCGCCGCAGAAGGGCGCGTCCAGCACGGATGTGGCCGTCCTGGACGCAGCCCTGACCCGCTGGGCAGCCGTGATCGGCCCAGCAGCGGCGGACATGCCAGGCGCGGGGGCGGCAGGCGGCGTCGGGTACGCCGCACTGGCCGTGCTCGGGGCATCTCGCCGGCCGGGCATCGAGGTCATCCTTGACCTAACCGGATTCCGCGAGCGCCTGCGTTCGGCCGATCTGGTCATCACCGGTGAAGGCGCGCTGGACCGGCAGACACTCCGCGGCAAGGCCCCCGCCGGGGTAGCGGCGGCCGCACGCGAGGCCGGGGTGCCGGTGATTGCCGTCTGCGGACGGTGCGGCCTCGATCAGGAAACGCTCGCCGCTGCCGGCATCCGCCGTGCCTATGCCCTGACCGAGGTGGAGCCGGCCCTGGAAAGATGCCTGGCGCAGCCCGGTACCGCGCTCACCCGGCTGGCCGCGGTCATCGCGTCCGGGTTCCCCCGTTAGGTGGCAGCCCTGGCCGGCCGCGGTCACCTCCCGGATCCCGCCCCGGGAGCCGGAGGGACCAAAGGCCCCATAGCGCAATGCCATACGGCTCTCCCCGGTTCGGGTGATCGGGACGACGCTGCTGGCAGTTGCGTTTAGGGCCATTTCGCCGCGATGGCGGCGGCTGACTTTGAGGGTGATCATGTCTGTGCTGACAACTGCCACGCTGCGGTCCACCGACTGGCCATCGTTGGGTGCCTGCCGTGAAGAGGACCCTGAGCTGTTCTTCCCCATCGCCGCCAGCGGTCCTGGGCTCATGCAGATCGCACGGGCAAAGGCCGTCTGTGCGCGCTGCCAGGTGCGGGCCGAGTGCCTCCAGTACGCGCTTGACAGCGGCCAGGAAGGCGGCGTGTGGGGTGGCACCAGTGAGGAGGAACGGCGCGCCCTGCGATCGCGGGTCAGCAGGTCCCTGACCTGATCCAGGTGCCCGCCATGGCTGCTGCCCGGCACGGCGCCAGCCGTCACCCTGCCGCGCCGCGCCCGAAGCGCCGCACGCGGCCTGGCTCCTGCCTGGCCATGGAGGAACATGGCGGTCATGGGTGAACAAAGGCGGCGCAGCCACTGGGCGTGGGGCTACCAGGACGACCTGGCATCCGGGACGCAGCTGCGGCAGATCGCGGAACTGGTGGCGGCGGTCACCGGGATCACACTGCCGGGCGAACTCGAAGCGCCCGTCCCCCTGGAGCGGGTGCGGCTGCCCGAGCCACGGGTGGCGGTGCCCTCGCACCTGGCGGATATCTGCTCCCAGCAGCCGCACGACCGGGCGGTGCACGCGCACGGAAAGGCGTACCGCGACCTCATCCGTGCGTTCCGCGGGCAGTTCGAGCACGTCCCCGACGTCGTGGCCAGGCCCGGTGATGAGCATGACGTGGAAGAACTCCTCGGCTGGTGCGGCGCGGCAGGGCTGGCGCTGATCCCGTTCGGCGGTGGGACGAGCGTGGTCGGCGGCGTCGAACCGCGGGTGGGCCCGGGGTATGCAGGCACTGTTTCCGCCGACCTGTCCCGGCTCGGCCGGGTACTGGAAGCCGACCCTGTCTCCGGGGCAGCCCGGATCCAGGCCGGCGTAACCGGCCCGGCGCTGAACGAGCAACTCAGCTCGCATGGCCTCACGTTGCGGCACTTCCCGCAGTCGTATGAGTTCTCCACCCTGGGCGGCTGGATCGCCACCCGATCGGGCGGGCACTATGCGACTGGCCCCACCCACATCGACGACCTGGTGGAATCGGTCCGGGCGGTCACCCCGGCCGGGATCTGGCAGTCGCGGCGGCTGCCGGGCTCGGGGGCCGGCGTGTCCCCGGACCGGATGCTGCTCGGCTCGGAGGGCATCCTCGGAGTGATAACCGAGGCGTGGGTGCGGGTCCAGCACCCGCCGGTGTACCGGGCGGCTGTGTCAGTGCGGTTCAGGTCACTGAACGCGGGTGCCGGGGCGGTCCGGTCGATCACCGGGTCGGGCTTGTATCCGGGCAACTGCCGGCTGCTCGATCCCGCGGAGGCGGCACTGTCGGCCGGCGGCGACGGGAAGCATGCACTGCTCATGCTGGGGTTTGAGTCCGCAGACCATGACGTCATGCCGTGGCTGGAGGCGGCGCTGAAGCTTGCCGGGGCGCACGGCGGGACCTGGGATGACGTCCGGTCTTCCGGGCCTGCCGAGGCCGGCCAGGCCGGCGCCGCCCACCAGGCCGTTGGGCCTGGCGGCGGGGGCCGGGCCGGTGCGCCGGGACACGGCGGCCGCTGGCGTGACGCATTCCTGCGGATGCCCTACCTGCGCAACTCGTTCCCCGCGATGGGGGTGATCGCGGAAACCTTTGAGAGCGCGGTGACCTGGGACAAGTTTCCTGCCTTCCACGAGAGCGTGACCGGCGCGGCGGACGAGGCCGTGCGGCAGGCCTGCGGCTCGGCGGGGGCCGTCACGTGCAGGTTCGCCTTCGCCTACCCCGACGGCCCGGCTCCCTACTACACGGTGCTGGCGGCCGGGCGGCGCGGCGAGGAGGTGGCCCAGTGGGATGCCATCAAAACGGCGGCATCCGACGCCGTGCTGCGAGCAGGCGGCACCATCACCCATCACCACGCGGTCGGCCGCGATCACCGGCCCTGGTATGACCGGCAGCGCCCCGAGCCGTTCGCCGCGGCACTGCAAGCCGCCAAAGCGGCCATCGACCCCAAAGGCATCCTCAACCCCGGCGTGCTCATCGACCCCTGACCGCCGCGCTGGCCCGCCGGCAGGGGTGACCAGGGGCGGTGATGATGATCACTAGTAACACACGCAACTCCGAAAGAAACGGAGATTTCACAGGCCTCGCCACGGATCCCCAGGAAGGGAAGTAGCGCCCTTTCGCTGTCCTGGCCGGTTCCAGATGGCACGATGTGGATGTGGTGGCAGAGCAGGCGGGGGTGGTGGGTCCCAGGGACCGGGTTGACGCGACCGCGCGCGCGGTAATCGAGAGCGCCGCGGATGCCATCGTCGCCTTCAGCACCGACCGCATCATCACCAGTTGGAACCCGGCGGCGGAACGGATGTACGGCTACACTGCGCAGGAAGTCGTCGGCAAACACATCTCCATTCTCCTCCCCCCGGACCGGCCGAAGGAGATGGACGAGATCCTCGCGAAGATCAGGAAGGGCGAACGGGTCGAGCACTACGAAACGCTTCGCGCGCGCAAGGACGGCAGCACCATCCATGTCTCGCTCACCGTCTCGCCGATCCACGACTCCGCGGGCCGGCTGATCGGCGTTTCCTCCATCAAGCGCGACATCACCGAAAGGAAGCGTGCGGAAGAGCAGTTCCAGGCGACATCGCAGTACGTGCGTTCACTCATCGAGGCCTCCCTCGACCCGCTGGT
>DPMS01000071.1 GCA_003541285.1 Actinomycetota bacterium | reverse complement strand
GGCGCTCCGGGACACCCTCGCCGGGCGGTTCGGCGCTGACGAGGTGTTCCTCTCCAGTGCCTCCATCCCGCCCGCAACCTATTTCGAGGATGAGATGCTGCGTCAGGCAGGCAGCTGCCGGGTGCTGCTGGCCCTGATTGGACCGCACTGGCTCACAGCTGCCGGCCCGGACGGGCGCCCCAAGCTGGGGGCGCCTGGAGACTGGGTGTGCCGTGAGATCGCGACCGCGCTCACGGCTGGCCGGCAGGTGATCCCCGTCCTGCTGAACGGAGTCGGCCATCCCCAGGCGAGTGAGCTGCCACCCCAGATTGCCGCGCTGGCCAGACTGCAGGGCTGCCGTCTGGACCGTCCGCAGTACGCGGCCGATGTGGACGCGCTGGCGCGGCACCTCCGGGTGCTGATCCCGGATCTGAGCGAGAAGCAACCGGGACCGGCGGGGCAGTCGCGCGCCGATGTGAGCGTCACCGTCGGGCACTCCGATGGGGATGTGGCCGGTGTGAGCATGCCTGATGGGAGCCACTTCGATGGCCGCGTGGATGTGAAGGTTGAACGGGCCGGCCGCGAAAGCAGGATCGTCGGGCTGGAGAAACTTGGCGGCCCAAAAAAAGTACCGGTGGAACTGCCGGATCACCCGGTCAGCGGGCCGCTTCCCGGTGGTGGCGGTACGGGCTCCCCGCCGCCGTGAATGTGCTGCTGGGCATTCTCGTGGCGATCCTGATCAATGTCGTCACGGCAGGCGGCACTGGCGTCGCCTCCATCGCCGGGCTGGGGGCGGCAGCCATCGGCTGGGCCGGCTGGGAAGCCTGGCGGTCGGCGTCATCCAGGGCGGGCTGACGGTGGCCAGCGGAGAGCGCTAAGGGGAAAGACATTGGAAGAAAGCCGTGAGCTCTTCGACCTTCCGCTGATCGAGGAACTCGCCGACAGCGGGGATCTGGTCAGCCGGGAACCGCTGCTCGATGAGATCGAGGCGGCACTGGCTGAACCGGATTGCCGGATCGTGCTGGTCCGAGGTCATCCCGGGTCGGGTAAGACCACCCTGATGGCGGGACTGGCCAGCCGACACCCGGACTGGCCCCGGTACTTCATCCAGCGGGCCGGGCAGGGCGACGGAATCCGCAGCCACGACGGCAGTCTCGCCTCCTTCCTCACGGTCATCGGGCTGCAACTCGCGGCGAGCCGCCCCGACCTCTTCCCGGACAGCTCCCACGAGCTGAATCTGGACGCGGACGTCGTAGCCAGGCACGTCGCGCCTGGTGCGAGAGTGGAAGCGCTCCGCGTGGAACGGATGTTGCTCCATCCATTCCGCAGCTTCGCCGCGAGAGTCCGCCTGTCCGTGGACATTCTGCAGGGGCAGGCGATCGGGCTCTCCATCCGCGAGATCGGAGACGCCGCGCTGGTCAGCCCAGGCGCCCTAGAGATACCCGCCCTCATCGAGCCCTTGGAGATCCTGCGGCAAAGTCATCCCGGCGGGCGGATCGTGGTACTCGTCGACGGCCTGGACGAACTGCGAGTCCGGGACGCCCCAGTCAATGTCGGGGAGTGGCTCGCCGAACACCCGCGGCTGCATCCCAACCTCCGTTTCGTAGTGGCCAGCCGGGACGACAGCGAGCGCCTCGACACGCTGCGCCAAGCGCACGAGGACTGTCTCCGCGAGGTGGATGCCAGCAAGAACGCAGAGTCCGCTGTACAGCAGTACGCGGCGAATGTCAGCGCCAAAGCCCACGTCGCCCGGATTCTCCAAGCCCACAGCCGCCGCCCGGAATGGTTCGCGCACCGCGCAGCCCTCAAGGCAGCGGGGATATTCCAGTACGTTGCGTTCCTGGACCGGGCACTGGCCGCAGTGGCGGCTGAAGGCCCTGGCGCACCTGCCCTCGACTGGCTATGGTCCGGCGACGAGGCAGACTGGCCAAATGGTGTCGGCGGCCTGTACGCAGCGTTCATGCTGCGGATCAAGGACCAGGTCCAGAAGCTGACAGCGACCCGGGATGCCTGGGACCAGGTCTACCGCCCGCTGCTCGGCCTGCTGCTCGTCGCACATGCGCCGCTCACCGCCGCCCAGCTCACGGCGTTCGGGGGGATTGTCCCCGCGAGCACCGCAGCGGCAGGTGAGTCCTGCGAGACCGCGCTGCTCCGGCTCGGCCAGTTCCTCAAAGGCGATCCCGCCAGCGGATACCTCTTCTTCCACAACTCGGTAGCCGACTATGTCGCCAGCCCCTCCGCCCGCGCGTCGCTCCGGTCCGACGAAGACGCCTCCCACCAGCAGATCACCGAATACGCGCTGAGCCGCCATGGGCAGGCTGGCAACTGGAAAGCCGCTGATCCCTATCTCCGCACGTTCCTCGCCCCTCATGCCGCTGCTGCAAGGCGGCTCGACGATCTACTGGAGGACCCGCGCTACCTGGCCGCGGCCGACCCCCCGGAGTTGCTGGCCACGCTGGGAAACGCCCGGCAGGCCGCTGCCATCGCGACTCTCTACCGGCGAGCCGCACCCGACTTCCGGGCGAACGACGAACCGGCCGCCCTTGCTCATCTGGAACTGTATGCACGCGAGGCCGGTGAGCATGACTTCGCCGCGCGGGTCGCCGCGATGCCCGGACAGCGGCCATGGGCAACGGCCTGGACGAACCGTGGGCCGCTGCCTATCCGCGGGGTGATCGGCAGGCACGAGGCCGGGATCGCCACGATCGCTGCCGCGTGGGATGACCATGGACAGCCGCTGGTGCTGACCGGCGGCAACGACGGCCAGATCGGTGTCTGGGATCCACGCAAGGGCACACTGGTGCGCCCGCCGCTGGCGCCTGCCGGCGAAAGCTCTGGCGCGGTGACCGCGCTGGCCGTCGGCCAGCTGCGGACAGGACAGGCGTTCGTGGTGTCTGGCGCCTGGGACGGGACGGTCCGTGCCTGGAATATGCCTGCCCGCCGCTCGCTGTGCGCGCCGCTGGCAGGTGCCGAGAACGCTGGCAGCGCGAGGGCCGTCGGCGCAATCGAAGACGGTTCCACGACCGGTGTGCTTGCCGCCGTCTGCGAGACTTCCGGCGGCATACGGCCCTGGAACCTGGAGACTGGCACTCCGCTCGGGCCACCCATCCCGGTCGGCGACCTCGCTCTCGCAGCGATCGGGACGGCTGCCGGGCGGGTGCTGATTGCTGCCGCTTCAGTGGCCGGCGCATTCTGCCAGGTGCGCGTCTGGGACGCCGTCACGGGGCAGCCGGCCGGCCCTGCCCTGCAGACCGAGGAACAGCCGTTCGAAGCACTGGCGATCGGTGAACTCAGCGGTGCGGCGATCGTAGCCGTGGCCGACACCGCTCTCGGGGTGCAGCTCTTCGATCCGGAAACGGGTGCTGCCCGGAGCAAACGCCGGGTGTGCTGGGATGACGGCATCAAGGCGCTGGCCATCGGAGTTCTTGGCAGCAGGACGGTTCTCGCCGCGGGCGGAGATGCTGGGCTGATCAGGGGGTGGGACCTCGCTACCTGGCGCCCGCTGGGAGAGACGGTGACAGCCCATCAGCATGGACGGCTCACCGCCCTCATGATCCGGCCCGGCGTCCTGCTGTCTGCCGGAATAGACCGGGTGACCGTCGATACCCCGCTCAGCGGGGCTGAGAACATCCGCCACACCACCGCTGAGCCGGCTGTGCAGCAGTGGGCCTACAGCGAGAAAAACGGGCTGCACCACCCGGTGACGGTCGCACGGCCCAGCCAGGAGGTAACGAGCCTCGCCTCCAGCCGGGCCGGTAACTCCCCAATCGCCTGCTGTGACGGGCACCGCGTGAGGTTGCTCGACGGCGCCACTGGCGCTGCCACTGGCAAGCCAATGTTCGGATCCTGTGAACGGGTACGTGCCGTGGCGGCAGGCACCCTCGATGACGGGACAGCCGTCGCTGTCGTCGGCGTTGACGAGACGATCCGGGTCTGGGATGTCGAACGCGGCAGTGAACTCTATCCCCCGCTCGCCGCCCCGCCGGGCCACGGCAGCACCTGCGCGGGACTTGCGGTCATCCGCCTCGACGGCCGGCCGGTGCTCGTCGTCGGCACCTGGCGTTCGGGAGCCCGGATCTGGGACCTGGCTACCGGCGAACCCGCCGGAGCACGCGAGATCGCCGGGCCCGAATACGTTGGCGCAATGACCGCGGGTGACATCAACGGGCGGCCGGTGGCTGTCTTCTGTACAGCGAGCGGAATAACCGTATGTGACCTGAAGACAGGTGACGCCTCATACCAGTTCACGCTCGCTGATTTCACTGACCCGTCCGTAGCACAGCTCTTCGCGGATGGCGGGCAGGCGGCTCTTGCCCTGGGCGCGGTCATCCGGGGAACCATCACCGTCTGCCACTTCGGTGCCAGCCCGAGCTCCGCGCCAGCCCAGCGCACCATCACGGTGCCGGACGAACTTGGGACGCTCGCGGTGACCCAGCTTGACGGTCGGCCAGTCGCGGTCTGTGGCGGACGCGAAGGCAATCTCCAGATTATCGACCTCTCCGGCGATGGCGGTGATGCCCAGCCAGCAGCACCGGTGCTGAGCACCGCGGTGGCCACCCTCACCAGCGGGCCTGCCGTTGTCTGTGCATGCGAAGACCAGGTGCGCGTACTCGACCTGGCCACTGGCAGACCGGTGGTACCGCCGCCCCCCACGTTCAGCATGGACAACTGGAGCAAAATCGCCACGGCGGAGATTGCCGGCCGGTCAGTCGCGATCTGCGCGGCTGGGCGGGAAATTCACGTCTGGTATCTGGACACTGGCGAGCCCGCAGTGCCCCAGCCAGTGCGGTGTGAGGAGAGAGTGGAGTGCCTCGCAATCGGACTTCTCAACGGCCGCAACATCATTATCAGCGGCCACTTTGACCGCAGCATCCACATCTTCAACCTGGAAACCGGACAGCCCGCCTGCGAGAAGATCAGCTCTACTCTCCGCCGGCACTCAGGGCTCGGCCTGATCGAATACGCCGACCTGCCACTTCTTGTCTTCGACCAGTACGGGATCGTGCGGTCGCGTTTCATCGGCCTGGATCACCCCCCAGTGAACATCGAGGAACTGCTGGCACGCCCACCCGATCCACCGGCACTGGAAGAGACGCCCCCGGCCCCTCCCCGCGTCGGCAACAAGGTCAAACTCAGCCGCAACCGTAACGTCGACGGCCACGCCATGGCACTTGGCACTATGGGCGGCGTTCCGGTGGTGCTGTCAGGGCACGACGACGGCCAGATCGACGTATTCACCATCGGGACCGCCCTGCCGGTCGGCCCACCCCTCATGGGTCATGACAGCGAAGTGACCGCGCTGGCGTTTGCTGAATTCGACAGCCGCCCGATTGCCGCCTCCGGCGGGCGCGATGGAACCGTACGTCTCTGGGATCTTGCTGATGCCTCCAGCATCACTACTATCCGCGCCGCCGCGGAGGTCCGCAGCCTCGCGCTCCACCCACCCGGCTACTGCGTGATCGGCACCCAGAGAGGAGTACTTGCCGTCCAGTTCGGGCTGCCCCCTGCTGCCGCGAGCGCGTCCAGCAGGATTCCAGTCGACATCCGGGCGGCCCGGGCCTGCCCCGACCACCAGCACCACGTGGCCGACATAGAGACAGGCGGGATCAAGGTGGTGAGAATATGCATCAAGGGCCTGCAGACCGGTAATCCAGCTCACAAGCCACTGGAATACGCCCAGGGACACTGCCATGTCTTCCCCGACCGGCTCGTGCTCATCCAGCGGTCGCTGTCAGATGAGCAGGCGGGACAACTCGTCATACCGCTCAACACCATTTACTTCGAGAGCCAGGACGTCCCTCACGCGTATGAATACGATGGCGGTCATTTCCGGCTGACGATCGAAACGCCGCAAACCCACCGTTCACTATGCTTCTACCGTCGCAGTGAACGCGACCTGCTCGCACGTCTTGTCGCCCCACGGCGACGCTACAGAGTCTGAATTGCCGGGGTCCGGTGTCTGCCTGATCACAGTCGGCGCGCCTGCGTGACCTTGAGAGGCGGTCGGTCAATGCCGGATGTATAAAAGGTAACTGGTCAGGTAGCTGAAATCATGGCTTGATCAGGCCGTAGCGGGCATCCACGGCCCACCTTCGGCGAGCATGACGAGGGCGTCGAAGAAGCTGAGTCCGTGTTTGGCCGGCGCCGTTCATGGTGCGCAGGCAGTCGGGTTCCTGGCGGCGCGCGGAAGTCGGTAGTGAACCGCAGGTAGTCGTCGTGGCGGTCGCGCAGGCGGCGGGCCAGTGCGTTGTGCTTTTTCATCAGCGCCCCTGAGCGGGCGGCGGTCTGGCTGGCCCCGGCCAGGACCGCCGAGCGGAACAGGTGGACCTGGGGGTCAGCGCAGCCGGGGCCACGGCGTCACCGCGGTGGTGGACGCGGCGATCGGCGGGGTGGCGGGCAAGGCGCCGGGGACCAAAGGTCAGGGTGGGCTGCGTCTCGGTCCGAGAGTGGCGCCCAGGGGGAGTTCCGCGGCCCGCTTCTGAATGATGCTGTGGAAGTGAGCGAGGATGTCAGCGTAAGGCTTCGGGATGGTGTCCGCTCAGTCAGAACGGGTGCCGGGCGTCCAGTCCGATGATGTGAGTCCGTGCGGCCTGACGGGGAAGAGAGATCATGGTTGACGGTCCCGATCCGAACCTCATGGTGCGCTTCTGCGGCGAGATCCTCCCGGGGATCCTCATCGAGGCATGTGGGGTCACGTCGGCTGACGCGAGCCTCGTCTCCGAAGAAGTGCTGTCCCGGGCGGAGGCGGCTGCGCG
>DPMS01000549.1 GCA_003541285.1 Actinomycetota bacterium | reverse complement strand
GCTTGAGCTCAAGCGCCCGGACCTCGGCCGGGGTCGCGCTGGCCCCGAGCAGTTGCTGCGCGGCGTCCCCCGGCAGCAGGTTCATCACCACGAACGTGAGGAACGTGACCCCCCACAGGACCGGGATGGCCGACAGCAACCGCCTGCCGGTCAGCCGCAGCGTGGGGGAGGTGAGTACCGCACGTCCCGCCGGGCCCCAGGTACGGGGCCCGGCGGGCGCGGGGCCGGCTTCCGCCGCCATCAAGCCTGCCTCTCACTCATGGTGGGCTGCTGGCTGAATCGTCAGCCGCCAGGGTTGTAGGAGACGTCCTCCCAGGGAACGTTCGGCGTCACCACGACGCTGGACAGAGGCGAGGTGAGGCCGGGACCGGTCACGCCCTTGGCCGCCACGTTGGCCGGGGCGAAGGAGAAGTAGAACGGCCCGTAGGCCTGCTGGGCGATGTACTGGGCGGCCTGGCCGTAGAGCTTGCACCGCTGGCTCATATTGAGCGTCCCGGCGGCGGCGTTCAGCAGGCCGTCCAGCTTCGGGTCGTGTACCCCGCTGAACGGGGACAGAGAGGAGAACCGGAAGCCCACGCCGACACCCGCGGCCGGGTCATAGGCGCCGGCCGTCTGGACCATGGCCTGCCACTTCTTCCCGGTGAACTGCGCGATGAGCGGCCCGAGGTCGTACGAGCTGATGGTGGTCTTGATTCCCGCCTTCGCCCATTCGGTCTGCAGGGCCTGCGTGGTCTCCTTGGCCACCAGCACGTTGATGGTGCCCAGGTTGACGGTCAGCCCGCCGAGCTGCTGGACCAGCGCCTTGGCCTTAGCCAGGTCGTAGGGCAGGTAGCCGGGGACCGTGGGCTGGTAGCAGATGCCGCCCGGGGCCGTGAACGACTGGGTCAGCGGGTACAGGTTGTCGAAGATGTGGCTGACGATCGGCTGGATGTCGGTCGCGTAGTAGATCGCTTCCCGCGCCTTGATGTTGTTGAACGGCGGGATGGCGGTGTTGAGCTGGAGGTCGTACGGCGAGGTCGAGAGCTGGTTCACCACGGTGAAGTGCTGCGCGGCCTGCTTGAGCAGGGCCGGCGTGGACATGTCCTCGTAGACCTGCCCCTCGCCGGCGAGCATGGCTTCGTAAGCCGCCTCGTCCGAGCCCACCGACTTGAAGGTCAGCTGGTCAAGGTAGGGGTGGCCCTGCTGCCAGTAGCCCGGGTTCTTCTTCAGCACCAGGACCGAGCTCAGCGTGTCGCTGACCACCTCGAAGGGGCCGGCGCCGACGGGGGTGAGCGCGAACTGCTTCTCACCCATCTTCTTGAGCGCGGCCGGGGAGGCGATCCAGTTTGCGTTCGAGTCGATGAAGGACGCGATGAGCGGGGCGAACACCGTCTTCAGGTTGATCACCACCGCGTCGTTGCCCTGCGCCGCGACCGAGGCGACCGGCCAGAGCGGCTTGCAGGTGCACGGCGACTTGAGATCGCGGTCGATGTTCCACACCACCGCGGCGGCGTTGAGCGGCGTGCCGTCGGTGAATTTCATGCCCGGCCGGATATTGATGGTGATGGTCTTCCCGCCGTTGGAGAAGGCGTAGCCGGTCGCCATGTCAGGGATGATCTTGCCGTGAGACCCGAGTTCGAAGAGCTGCCCGAAGATGGAGTCCATGTAACTCTGGTCTGCGGCGCCGTTGGTGTTCGTGGCCGGGTCCAGCCCTGCTGGCCAGGCGCCGGAGAAGCCGGAGCCTTCCAGGACCGTCAGCGAGCCACCCTGGTGAGGTGCCGCGCTGGTGCCGGCGGAAGAAGTGCTGCTGCTTCCGCTGCCGCAGGCTGCCGCGGCGAGCGCGGCCGCGAGCAGTGTCGCGGACACGCCAAGGCGGCCCGGCTTCGTCGTCTTGTTCCAAAATCTCACGGCATCCACCTACTCGAATTTCGGTAGTCCACGGAAATCAGGGGAAAAAGGCGGAACATTTTGCGCCGCCTGCCGGCGGCGGGCGTTAGTCCCGCCGGCGCCTATCGGTGACACAGGCCAGCCCAGCGTTCCCGGACAACGGTGAAACCTGATGGTCATGGCGCACCTGAACTGACAGGGGGTGCTCGGCCGCTGTTGTTCAGCGACGACGAGCGAGACAAGTACGTGACATTTATTAATCGAGCGTGTCAGGTTTTGTCTTGGATGTTAGATGCCGGTCGGTGTGGACGCAAGGCTTGATTCGCTTGCTCCGGTCGTCATCAGATGATCTTGTATCTGCGCCCAACCCGGGTGGCACGCGCTTGTGCCCGGCTCACAAGCTGAGTGCCCTCAGGGCCGGGTAGGTGAGGTCGATGACGTCCTCGGCCACCCCGAGCACCTGGCCGAGGATGCCGCGCATGATGTTCTTGGGGACCAGGCAGTCGGCGCAGGCGCCGTCGGAGGCCGAGATGCGGACGCCGATCCGGCCGCCGGATTCCCGGGCCTCCATCCGGTAGCCGTCAGCGCCCAGCGACAACTGCAACGGCTCCAGGCGTGCCACGTCGAGCATCGCTTCCTCTCCTGCCGCTGCGCGCGCCCGGTTACCGGGCCCCGGCCACCGCGCCGGCCCCGGCCGGCACCTCGACCGGGGTGGCGGTTCCCGACCACTCACCGAAGATCCGCACCACCATGGAGATGGCCGCGTTGCGGGCACCGGCGACGATCACCGGCACCTGCTGGGGGGACATCATGGTGCGCGAGATCTCCGCGGCACCGGACGTGGCCTGCTGGGCCTCGTCCTCCGGGCTGATCTTGCTCAGCTCGCCCTTGCCCGCCCGCCGCAGGTCGGCGGGGGTGCGGCCACAGTGTGCCATCAGCCATTCCTGCACCGCTGCCTTGGAATACCCGGCGCCGGCCAGCATCTGGGCGTGCTCCGGGCAGAGCACCACGCCGGCCGAGGCCTCGCGGAAGATCTGTGCCCCGGTACGCGAGATGGTGTCCGCCAGGTCCCACAGCACGTCCTCGGGGTGATGGGAATGACGGTTGTCGACGAACTCACTGGTGCGCAGCAGCGTCGCCGATACCGCACTGGTCCCTGCCGCCACGCCGCCGTCCACCGAGAACGGTTCCCACGGGCTCTCTTCCTCGTTCTCGGCGATGCAGATCGACCACCGGCCGGGGATCCCCTGCGTCGCCTGCTCCAGGACATGGGGATGGATGCCGAAGGCGTTGCGCACGATGAGGCCGATCGCGCGGGCGACGGTGGCATTCGCGCGGAACCCCGGCCCGAAGACGCCCCCGGTGGCGTTGAAGCCCAGTTCGGCGCGGATGGGGCCGTTGACGACGATCAGTGGGGCTGGGCCGCTGGTGCTCTGCCAGCCGCCACCACGCGCGGCCCGTTCGCCCATGAGCGCGCTGAAAGCGGCCAGGACCACCGGGAAGTATCCGGGCCGGCAGCCTGCCATGGCGGCGTTGACCGCGGCCAGGTACACGGTGCAGTTGCGGCCGACCTGCTCGAGCGTTCCGATGACTTCGCTGGGATCGCGGCTGGTATGGGCCAGGAACTGATCGACCAGCGGCTGGGTGGCCGGCACCAGCGGCAGCCCATCGGACCACCCCTGCTCATAGCAGTACTCGATGGCCCGCTGAGCCGCGTCGGGATCCGGGCCGCCGGCCTGAGCCATCAGGCCGCCGCCTCGCCGCCTGCCGCCTCGCCACCCGCCGCGAGCAGGGAGACGATGTCCGGGAGAAGCTGCCGGGCTCGGTCGCGCACCTCCCCGGGCGTGAGCACGGCCACCGGGTGCGGTGTGGTCAGGTAGTGGTAACCGGGGGCGCCGCGCAGCGCGGCGATGGCGTCCGCGCTGGCCCCGAACGCGTCGCTGCAGATGACAGCCGCGGGAATGCCCTTGCTTTCGAGCATGATGCCGTCGGTGACCGCGGACGCGCTGCAGGATCCGCAGTCGCCGACCCCGGTGACCACGACATCGCATTCGGTGGTCAGTTCCTTGAGCATGTCCGCTGGCACCGGCTGCGCGAAGGCCAGCTTGGTGCGGGCCATGACGCTGCCGGCACCCTGCTCTTCCTCGAGCAGCCTGCCCACCTCCTCGAGGAAGAAGTCCGCGTTCCGCTTCGTGTTGATGAGCAGCCCCACCCGGGCGCCCCGCAGGCCGGCCCGCCGCGGCGCAAGTGTGAAGGCCGACCCGCCGGATGTGCGATCGGCCTGCCCGGTCGGATCCAGAATCGCGTTCGGCATGTCAGCTCCTCCTGCCGTGGACGCTCAGTGGTCGTGGATGAGGACGCCGCGGATGTTCTTGCCTGCCATCAGGTCGTGGTAGCCCTCGTTGACCTGCTCCAGTGAGTACCGCTTGGTGATCAGCTCGTCGAGCTTGAGGTCACCTGCCTTCCACAGGCCCAGCAGCTTGGGAATGTCGTAGAGCGGGTTGGCGCCGCCGAACAGGGCACCCTGCATCCGGCGGTGGTAGCCGATGAGGATCCCGCCCGGCAGCACCATGTCGAAGTAGCCGACACCGGTGATGATGACCGAGCCCGCCTTGCCGCACATGTCGACGGCGTTCTTGATGACATCGTTGTCCATCTCGCCGACGGTGCAGATGACGTGGTCGGCAAGCTGGCCCCGGGTGATGTCCACCAGCACCTCGCGGGCCTTCGCCGGGTCGGTGAAGCCGTGCGTGGCGCCGAGCGACTTGGCCGCCTCCAGCTTGTTCTCCAGCGGGTCGATGGCGATGACGTTCTTGGCCCCGGCGTAGCGGGCGCCCTGCACCGCGTTGATCCCCACCCCACCGGTGCCGAAGACCACCACGGTGTCACCGGCCCGGACCCCGGCCGCGTAGACCGACGATGCCCACCCGGTGGTGACGCCGCAGCTCACCAGTGCGGCGTGCTCGAACGGGATGTCGTCGTCGACCTTGACGCACGACCACTCCGACAGCACCGACCACTCCGAGAACGAGCCGACCACGCACATCCCGCCGAGGTCCTCGCCGTTTTGATGGAACCGGAAGGTCTCGTCCTGGAGGCAGCCGACCGCGGCCCACTTCCCCGCGTCGCAGAGGTTCTGGCGGCCGGTCGAGCAGTACCGGCACTTCCCGCAGACCGGGATGTAAGAGCAGGAGACGTGGTCGCCTACCTTCACCCTGGTGACGCCGGGGCCGACCGCCTCCACGATGCCGGCCCCCTCGTGGCCACCGACCAGGGGCAGGCGGGCGGTGCCGCGGGCGCGGATGTGCTCGTCCGAATGGCACAGGCCTGCCGCCTTCATCCTGACCAGTACCTCGTTCGCCTTGGGCTCGTCGAGGTCCAGTTCGGTGATCTCCCAGGGCTCGCCGCCCTTGCGGAGGACCGCCGCCCGAGTCTTCATCGTGCTCATGAGGCCTGACCTTCCTCGTTATCCGGGGGCGATGTGACGGGGTCCCACCAGCGGCCAGCACACCAACGGCCCAGGCGGCCGGCCGCAGCCGGGCGCAACCTATGACATCTTCTTCGACGACTGTGGTGGCATATGTATCTATACCACCCGCCCCCAGGCGTGCCAAGGGGCAGCTCCCGGCCCTGGAACAGCGATGTTCAGGCGATGCTCCGGCCGTGGCCTAGCACCAAAGATCCGGCGCCAGATTTCGGTGGTCCCACACTTGACACTGCGAGACCCACAGCATGTCATTTGTGCGACGACCGTAACGGTATTCGTCACTTATCGCACGGCCAGGGCGCGCGGCATGGCTGATCGCAGCGGCGGAAATGGGCGCCAGGGCTCGACCACGGAAGGGACTGTCATGACCGTGACAGCGTCAGCCGGCCTGGACATCCGTGCCCTGCTCACCGATGGCTCACATCTCATCGGCCCGGACTGGGTGCCTGCCGTCAGCGGCGAGACGATCGATGTCACCAACCCCGCGACCCAGGAGATCCTGCTGCGCGTTCCCCGGGGGGGCGCCGCCGATGTTGACGCGGCAGTGCAGGCGGCCGCCGCGGCTTTCCCCGCCTGGCGGGACACCAGCCCGGCGGTGCGCGCCGAGTTGCTGACGGCGTGGGCGGGCCTGTGCCGGGAGCACGGGACCGAACTCAGCACCCTGGAGTCACTGGAGGTCGGACATCCGTACTGGGGGCCGTCCCCGGTGGCGCGCACGCTGACCTTCGTGGCCGGGATGGCTGACAAGGTCACCGGCCAGACCCTGCCCTCGGCGCAGCCGGATGTCCTGGGCATGACGATCCGGGAGCCTTACGGCGTGTGCGGGTGCATCATCCCCTGGAACGTGCCGGGGCCGATCATGGTGACCGACGTGGCGCCTGCCATCGCAACGGGCAACACGGTGGTGGTCAAGCCGGCCGAGGACGCACCACTGACCTGCCTGCTGCTGGCCAAGCTGGCGCTGGAGGCGGGTATCCCGCCCGGCGTGATCAACGTGGTGACCGGCTACGGGCCGGAGGCCGGGGCGGCGCTGCCCGCCCACCCGATGGTGCGGCGGATGGGCTTCACGGGTTCCCCCGAGACCGGGACGAAGATCATGGAGGCGTGCGCGGCGAACCTGGTGCCGCTGCACATGGAACTGGGCGGCAAGGCTCCGCAGATCGTGCTGGCCGACGCTGACCTCGACCGCGCGATCCCGGCCATCGTCGGCAGCATTACTCTCAACACCGGCCAGGTCTGCGCCGCGGGGTCCCGCGTGCTCGTCGGCCGCGACCGGCAGGCCGAGCTCGTGGAGCGGGTGGCCGGCGCCTTCGGCCGGGTCCGGGTCGGGCCATGGCACGAGGACGTCCAGATGGGGCCGCTGATCAGTGCCAAACAGGAGGCGCGGGTCCTCGGCTACCTCGGCATCGGCCAGCAGGAGGGGGCCCGGCTCGTCACCGGGGGACACAAGCTCACCGGAGGCGCGTACGACAAGGGCTTCTTCGTCGAGCCCACCATCTTCGACGAGGTCCGCCCGGACATGCGCATCGCCCAGGAGGAGATCTTCGGCCCGGTGCTGTCGGTGCTCAGCTACTCAGACGAGGAAGAGGCGCTCGCGATCGCCAACGGCACCAGGTACGGCCTCAACGCCTGCATCTGGACCAGAGATATCGGCCGCGCGGTCCGGCTGGCCAGGGGAGTGCAGGCGGGCTCGGTCACCATCAACGGCTTCGGCTCGCGCGGCGTCATCGGTGCGCCCTGGGGCGGCTACAAGCACAGCGGGTTCGGCCGCACCATGAGCGCCGAGTCGATTCTCGATTTCACCCAGCTCAAGACCGTCGTCATCAACGCGTGAGGCAGGTACATGGAGATCTCCCTGGAGGGAAAGGCCGCGCTGGTCACCGGGGCGGGGCCGAACATCGGCAGCGGGATCGCGCTCGCGCTGGCCAGGTACGGCGCGAAGGTGGCCTGCAACGACATCAGCACCGACGCCGCCAAGGCCTGCGTGCGCCGGATCGAGCGCAACGGGGGTGAGGCGATCGCGGTCACTGGCGACGTCAGCAGCGAGGAGGACGTCAAGCGCTACCTCGGTGAGGTGCTGGAGACCTGGGGCCGGATCGATATCCTCATCAACAATGCGGCGATCCTCGGCGGGCGCGGCCTGCTGGAGGAGAACCTCGGCTTCTTCAACCGGGCAGTGACGGTGGCGGCGGCGGGGAACTTCCTCAACAGCAAGCACGCCGCCATCGCCATGATCGAGCGCGGCATCAAGGGCAGCATCGTCAGCATCCTGTCCTCGAACGCCTGGCAGGGCGCCGGCGGGGTGATCGCCTACGCGTTCCACAAGGGCGGGCTGGCTAACTTCGTCCGCGCCGCGGCCATGGACCTGGCGCCATACGGCATCCGGGTCAACAGTTTCTCCCCCACCGCGCCCACGCCGGACAACCCGGAACTGCTGGCGGAGTGGAAGAAGACCGGCAGGACGGAACTGCGGCCGCGGCCCCAGGAGCCAGCGGGCCGGCCGGACTGGTGGCGGCCGGGCGGGCGGTTCGACGTCCGCGGCATGATCCCGATGGGCGTGCCCTCCACGCCGACCGACATCGGCCACTGCGTCGCCTGGATGTGCTCCGACTATGCGCGGCTGATCACCGGATGCGACTTCGTGGTGGACGGCGGCGCCCGCGCCAAGTACTGGGGCTACATTCCCGCCGCCGGGAACGCGGGCCCCGTCCCGCTGATCCCGCTCGATGTGACCACGATGGACGAGGTGGACGCTAATGGCTGACATGGTCCGGGCCATGGTGATGACGGCCCCCCGCACCTTCGGGATGCGGGAGTTCCCGCGGCCGGTGATCGGCCCGGACGAGGGCCTGCTGCGGATCGAGGCGTGCGGGATCTGCGGCAGCGATGTGGAGCAGTACAAAGGTCACCTCGGGCAGCGGGGACTGCCCATGGTGCCGGGCCACGAGCCGCTCGGGATCATCGAGGAGGTAGGGGAACGGGCTGCGCAGCGCTGGGGGGTCGTCCCCGGTGACCGGGTCGCGCTGGAGATCCTGATCCCCTGCCGCAGTTGCGACCTGTGCCTGACCGGCCGGTACATGTCCTGTAAGAACAAGCAGGGCAGCTACGGCGGCTACAACCCCGGGGAGCCGCGCCTGAACGGCGGCTTCGCCGAGTACATCCACCTCCATCCCAACTCGATCCTGCACCCGATCGCCAAGGACATCCCGGCCGAGATCGCGGTCATGTACAACCCCCTCGGCGCCGGCGTCCGGTGGTCCGTCCACCTCGGTGAGGTTGGGCTCGGCAGCACCGTGCTCATCCTCGGCGGCGGCCAGCGCGGCCTGGGCGCGGTGATCGCGGCCAGAGCGGCCGGCGCCGAGACCGTCATCGTCACCGGGCTCAGCAGGGACCACGCCAAGCTGGCACTGGCCCGTGAGTTCGGGGCCGACCACACCATCAACGTGGAGGAGGAGGACACCGTCGCCCGGGTCCGGGAGATCACCGGTGGCGACGGCGTCGATGTGGCGCTGGAGTTCACGCCGATCGCTACCGAACCGGTCACCCACGCCATCGAGGCGATCCGGCACGGCGGGCGGGTGGTGCTGGCAGGCCTGAAGGGCGGGAAGGCACATCCGCTGAACACCGACCTGATCATCAACAAGGGCGCCACTGTGGTCGGCGCCTTCAGTGTGGACGCCCGTGGCTACACGGACGCGATCCGGATCATCGAGTCGGGCCGCTTCCCGCTGGAGAAACTGCACACGCACAGCTTCGGGCTCGCGGACGTGGCGCACGCCATCGAAACGCTCGCCGGTGAAGTCGAGGGGGAGAACGCGGTGCACGTGTCGATCCACCCGGACAGAGGCTGATCGCGTGCCGACCGGAAAGGGGCCAGTCTCATGCTGATCGACATGCACGCGCACGTGCTGCCGGGCGAGTACCCGCCGCCCGGGCCGGCCACCGAAGGCTGGCCCACCATGACCCCCGCCGGCTCCGAGGGCGCCCGGCTGCTGGAGTTCGGGCCGATGAAGTTCACCGCGGCGGCGGTGTTCTTTGACGCCTCGGCGCGGCTGGCCGCGATGGATGCGAGCAAGACCGACGCCGAGGTCCTCTCGCCCATGCCGCCGCTGCTCAACTACCGGCTGCCCGCCGGCGCCGGCCGGGACCTCGCCCGCTGGATCAACGAGTTCATCGTGAAGCTGTGCGCGGTGGAGCCCAGCCGGTTCTTCGGGCTGGGCACCGTTCCCATGCAGGATCCGGATCTGGCCACCGCCGAGCTTGCCGCGATCGCGGACGCCGGGCTGGCCGGGGTGGAGATCACCTCCCAGATCAGCGGCGTCTACCTGGGCGACGAGCGGTTCGCAGCGTTCTTCGCCGAGGCCGAGCGGCTGAACCTGGCAGTTCTCGTCCATGCGCTCCCCTCCGGCCTGGGCGACCTGCTGCCCCGCCACGCCATGCCGGACTTCGGCGTCGGTGTGGACGCGGCCCTGGGCGCAGCCTCGATCATCACCAGCGAGCTACCGGAGAAGTGCCCGGACCTCCGGCTGGCGTTCACGCACGGGGGCGGCGGGATGCCGTTGGTGCTGCCCCGGGCGCACTACTTCTGGGCCGGTACCTGGAACGAAGAGCCGGCCATGCCGGAACGCGCTGCCACCCCGGGCCGCCGGCCGCGCTCCCCGGCCGAGTACGCCCGCCGCTACTGGTACGACACATGCGTCTTCGACCGCCGTGCCCTCCGCTACCTGATCGACGTGATCGGCCCGGACCGGCTCCTCATCGGCACCGACTTCCCCGCGATGCCGCGGGAGCAGCCGACCGGTAAGACGCTGCGCTCCCTGGGGCTCCCCGGTGCCGTGCTTGAGGACATCACCTGGTACAACTGCTTCCGTTTCCTCGGAATCGAGCCGCCCGGGCGCTCCTGAACTCACCCCGCTGCCCGGCGCGCTCCTGAGCTCGCCCCGCTGCCCGCTGACCGCGGGGCCGCCTGCCCGCGCTGAGCCGGCCACGCTGGCCAGTGATATATGACGATCTTGACGTCGGGTTGCGTGGAATTCACGTAACAAAGCAGCTGTCGAGCGTAAACAGGTAAGGGGGGTATCGATATGGCGGCCATGCGCGTCCGTTCGATACCCTCGGATCATGGCTGAGTCAACGCCCGCGAGCAGGACAGGCATTGCGGCGGGAGCGCGACCTGACGGGCAACTCGATCATGGCGAGTCGGTCTTCGCCAGCGATGATCTGCCCGTGATGTGGTCCGGGGGAGCGGTGCAGCGGCCACCGCGCCTGCTGCTCACGCTGCTCGGGGACTACTGGTGGCGCCGGACCGAACCACTGCCCTCGGCCGCGCTGGTGGCACTGCTGGCGGAGTTCGGCGTCAGCGACTCGGCCGCCCGGGCGGCGCTGTCCCGGCTCACCCGCAACAAGCTGCTGGTCACCTCCAAGAGCGGGCGCCGCACCGTGGTCCGGCTCAGCGAGCGCGCGGCGCGGGTCCTGGACGACGGAGGTAACCAGATCTTCTCCTTCGGCCGGACATCGCGGCCCTGGGACGGCATGTGGAGCCTGGTGGCCTTCTCCATTCCCGAGCAGAACCGGGCGGCCCGTGATCTGCTGCGCAAACAACTGCGGTGGCTGGGGTTCGCTCCGCTCTATGACGGGCTGTGGGTCGCCCCCCGTGATCGCGCGCTCGAGGTGATCAATCAGCTTGCCGGGCTGGGCATCACAACGGCGACCGCGTTCCGCGCCAGCACCGTCCCGGGAGTCAGCCCGGAAGGGCTGCCGCAGCATGCCTGGGACCTGGACAACCTGCGGGTGAGATACGACGGCTTCATCGCCAACACGCAGCGCTTGCGGGACCGCACGCTCGCGGGCCGGGTTTCCCCGGTGGCCGCGCTCGTCGCCCGCACCCGGGTGATGGACGAATGGCGTGGCTTCCCCGAACTGGATCCAGATCTCCCGGACGAACTGCTGCCCGACGCCTGGCCCCGGGCCACTGCCCGTGAGCTGTTCACCACCACCTATGACCTGCTCGGCCCGCTCGCCGCCCACCGTGTCCGGCAGATCATCGCCCGCTACAGCCCAGACCTGGCCGTGCACGCGACCCATCACAGTTCCGAACTCCAGCCGGATGCGAGTGCTGACGCCGAACCGGCCGGCGTCGTGTGAGCGGCATGAGGTCGCTCACCGCACAATCGGAGCCAGGTTAATTAGGGGTTTCCGACAATGACCGCCAGCCCACGGCCACGCAGGATTGCAGAGCATAGGGTGGCCGGGGCGGCGTAGGCACACCCCGGCAATGCAGCCAGAGCGTATGCACATCGGCAGCGGCCCCCGCCCGCGCCGCGGCCGGTGGGGAGAGCCCATGAAGACCAAGGCAGCGGTCCTGCGAGAACTCGGCAAGGCCTGGGAGATCGTGGAAATGGACCTCGATCCGCCCAAGACCGGCGAGGTGCTGGTGCGCTGGGTGGCTGCTGGCCTGTGCCACTCCGACGAGCATCTGCGGACGGGTGACATCCCGGTCCGCTACCCGATCGTCGGCGGCCACGAGGGGGCTGGCGTCGTCGAGGAAGTCGGGACCGGGGTGACCAGGCTGAAGCCAGGTGACCACATCGTCTGCTCGTTCCTGCCGGTATGCGGTCACTGCCGGTTCTGCGCGCGGGGCATGACCAACCTCTGCGACCTCGGCATGTTCCTGGTCGACAACTGCCTGCCCGACGGCACGTTCCGCTTCCACGCCGATGGCCTGGACTTCGGCCAGATGTGCCTGCTCGGCACCTTCTCCCAGTGGGGCACGGTTTCGGAGTACTCCTGCGTCAAGATCGATGACGACCTGCCGCTGGAGACGGCGGCGCTGGTCGGCTGCGGGGTTCCGACCGGCTGGGGCACGGCGGTCAACGCGGGCGACGTGCGGCCGGGCGAGACCGTCGTGATCTACGGCATCGGCGGTGTCGGCATCAATGCGGTGCAGGGCGCGGCATTCGCCGGCGCGCGGAACGTCATCGCGGTCGATCCACTGCCGAACAAGCGGATGGTGGCCGAGCAGCTAGGCGCCACGCACACCGCGGTGAACGCGGCCGACGCGCAGCAACTCGTCACCGAACTCACGCTGGGCGTTGGTGCCGACAAGGCTCTCATCACGATGGGCGTGGTGACGCAGGACGCGATCGACGCGGCGTTCGCCGCCATCCGCAAGCGCGGCTCCGTGGTGATCACTGGCCTGAACGGCCCCGGGGTGAAGAACATAGTGATCCCCAGCTTCGAGCTCACCCTGTTCGAGAAGCGGATCCAGGGGGCGCTCTTCGGCGGCGGCAACCCGTTCGACGACATCCCCAAGATGCTCGACCTGTACCGGGGCGGTCACCTCAAGCTGGACGAGCTGATCACCAGCCGGTACCGGCTGGAGGATGTCAACCAGGGCTACCAGGACCTGAACGACGGCAAGAACGTCCGCGGCGTCATGATCATGGAGCACTGACCGGCGTCAGCGCGTGCCCCGGCCGCCTACCCGGAGATCAACAACGCCACCCGTCCGCTGCGCGCGGCCGCGGCCGCCAGCGGCGACCCCGAGCGGATGAGCCTGTGGGCAGGCCAGGGCTACCGGTCGGCCACCGAGCGCCCGGCGGGCGAGATCATCGAGTTGCTGTGCGCCGGGATCCGGTCATAGGGAGCGGCTGACTGCCGCTCAGGATCAGGCTCCCGGCCGGTGATAGGCCAGCAGCGGCACCCACCGGACATTGGGTGCACTCGTGATGCCGCCTGCCGCCAGCGCCTGGCCAAGCCGCGACTGCATGAACGCTCCCTGGTCCGCCCGTGAGGCCCACACCTCCGTCACGATGAACTTGCCGTCGTCGGCGGTGCCAGCGGCGTGCGCGAGCATTCCGGAAGGCCAGTCCCCCATGCCCGTCTTCATGTCGATGCCAAGCTGCTCGTTGACTGCGGTGTACTCGGTCGCTCACGCCGGTGAACTCCAGGATCAGCACTTCGGGCATCTTTACTCCCTGTGTGGTCGTCAGCTCGAGAGCGCTGGAACGTGGCGCCTCCCCGTTATCCCTACGTCCCCACCCTTAACCCGGATCACTCCAGTTCGGCAGCCAGGCGGGCCGCCCGGGTGGTCAGGTAATGCTGTTCGCGCAGGTTCGCGGTCCGGGCAGCCGCGGCGCGGAACTCCGCGATGGCTGCCTGGCGGTCGCCTGCCAGTTCCAGGAGGTGGGCGCGGCGGCCGACATCCAGCCCCCGCGTTTCGCTGGTTGGTTAATTAACTTGACAGCTAACTAACTACATGGTGAAGTAGTGGCATGGAGTCGCGGGACGTGCTCACCGAGGACCGGCTCAACGCCACCTTCACCGCGCTGGCCGACCCTACCCGCAGGGCGATCGTCGCCCGGCTGGCGAGGGGCGACGCCACGGTGAACGAGCTGGCCGCGCCCTTCAACATGACCCTTCCGGGGATTTCCAAGCACCTCAGGGTGCTCGAACGCTGCGGGCTCATCTCGCGGACCCGGCGCGCCCAGTTCCGGCCCTGCCACCTTGAGGCCGGGGCGCTCGACGCAGCTGTGAGCTGGATCGAGGAGAACCGGCGGATCTGGCAGGAACGGTTCGACAAGCTCGGCGCCCATCTGCGCGACATCCAGCAGGCATCCCCAGCAGCCGGAGGACAAGACCATGAATGACAGAACGGCGGTGCCGGGCGAGCTCACCTTCACCCGCATCTTCGAAGCCCCGAGAGAACTCGTCTTCCGGTGCATGATCGAACCGGAGCATCTGACCCACTTCTGGGGGCCAGCCGGGATGAGCGCTCCGCTGGCGCACATCAAGGTGGACGCGCGCCCGGGTGGCGCCTTCGAGACGGTCATGGTCAACGACGCGGACGGCAGCCAGTACCCGACCAGGGCGGTCTATGTCGAGGTGGCCGAGCCGGAGCGGCTGGTGTGGAACGAAGCCCACACCGGGATGACGACCACGGTGACCTTCACCGATCTCGGCGGGGACCGCACGGAGGTCCGGATTCATCAGGCGAACGCGCCTGAGGCCGCTCTCAGCCCACAAGCACAGGCCGGTTTCCTGTCGTCGCTTGACCGGTTCGCCGCATACCTCGCGGGTCTCCCAGCCGGGCGGCATGAGCCAGAAAGGTGATCAGCATGAACAGCACGGGTGTAACCGGGACGGGTATCGGCGAGGCGATCGCGGCGGAGCGCCGGCAACTGGCGGATCTCCTTGCTGGCCTGCCGCCCGCGTCGTGGGACGCGGCGTCGCTGTGTGCCGGGTGGCGGGTGCGCGAGGTCGTGGCGCACATGACGATGCCGTTCCGGTATTCAGGCGCACGGTTCATGATCGAGATGATGAAGGCGCGGGGGAACTTCAACCGGATGGCCGACCGCTCCGCCCGGCGGGACGCGGCACTGCCGGCGGAGGTGCTGGTGGCGTCGCTCAGGGACAATGAACAGACCCCGTGGAAGCCGCCCGGCGGCGGGCTCGAAGGCGCGCTGACCCACGACGTGATCCACGGCCTGGATATCACCGTGCCGCTGGGAACCGGCCGGAACGTTCCTGAACAGCACCTGCGGATCGTCCTGGACGCCATCACCCAGCCCAGGAGCCGCAAGTTCTTCGGCGCCGACCTGGCCGGCATCCAGTTCCGGGCCGGCGACCTGGACTGGTCGTTCGGCTCCGGAACGCCGGTGACCGGCCAGGCCCAGCACCTCGCGCTGGCCCTGTGCGGCCGGAGGCTGCCCGCGGGGCTGCTGTCCGGCGAGCAGAGCGCGCGGTTCAGCCAGCCGTGACCGATCAGGTGGTGGCACCCAGGGCTAAGGGCGGCCGGCCTCAAGGTGGCGTAGGTGACGCCCGCTGCCGCTGCAGCTCAGCCTGGAAGCCGGCCTGGCCCCGGTGGCAGGCCTCAGCCTGGGCAGTGGGTCCGGCAGTCCGGCTGGCATCATGGGGCACATGACCGTCGTGAAGATCAATGCCATCACCGTGCCCGCCGACAGCGGGGACGAGCTTGCCCGCCGGTTCGCCGCCCGGGCGGGTGCGGTCGACAGCCAGGACGGTTTCGAGGGCTTCGAGCTGCTTAAGCCGACCGATGAGCGCACCACATGGCTGGTCGTGACCCGCTGGCGGGACGAAGCTGCCTTCCAGGCATGGCTGCACTCGCCGGCTTTCGGGCACGGCCACCGCTCCGCTGCCGAACGCGGCGGCGGCGGCGCGCCCGGCCCGGTCGGCGTCAGCAGCGAACTGTGGTCCTACGAGATCGCCGGCGGCCCGGCCGGATGAGCCTGGCTGCTGACTTGGCCACTGGCGGCGGGACCTAGCTGCCAGGTGAGACCTACCGGGAGTGCGCGGCCCCGCCGGGGCGCGGGCCACCGGGCTCGGTGGTCCCCGACCACCACCACAGTGCCGGGGTGAGCGGGCGTGCTGTCCGGTGCGCCAGGCAGCCCTGCCAGACGCCCACGCTGTAGGCGAAATCGTCGAGCAGCCGGGCCATGACGTAACTGGCCGGCCGCATCGGCGGCCGGCGCTCCCGCCACTCCAGCACCGGCGGTGCGACCAGCAGCGCGGCCAGCGGCAGCCGCAGCCGCGGGACCGCGACGGCCGCGGGCAGGGCCAGCGGCCACCAGCTACGGGCGAGCGCGCTGCCGAGCATCCGTCCCGCTGCCAGCGTCCCCTGGCCGGCCAGCTGGCCGGCCAGCGGCCAGGAGTCATCGGTCAGCGGGCGCAGGCGCCGGGCGAGCAGCGCGGTCGCCGCCCCGGTGATCGTGGCGCCGGCCCCGGGGCAGCCCGCTACCGCGGCGAGCCAGGCCACCGCGCTCCAGCCCGACATCGCACACGCCGGCACGGTGCCTGGATGGCGCAGTTCCAGCGGTGCCGCCGAGGTGCCGTAGTCGCGGCGCCTGCGCAGCCACTCACCGGCGCGCACCCGGTGCTGGTGCGCCACGGCTGCCCGCGGCTCATACCGGATGTGCCAGCCGGCCCCGGCCAGCCGCCAGATGAAGTCCACGTCTTCCCCGACCGGCATGTCCTCGGTGAACCCGCCAGCCGCCGCCTCCCGGCGGACGACCAGCGCGGCCCCGGGCACGTAGGTCACCCGGGCACCCGGCCGCACAATGCTCTCCGCCGGGCCCATGTCCAGCGCCGAACGCACCTGTTCATACCGCGCCAGCCAGCCCGCGCGCTGCTCATGGGCGACGATCCGGGGCGCGGCCGCACCCACGGCCGGATCAGTGAAGTGCCTGAGCAGGGGCGCCAGCCAGGCAGGCCCGGGGACACAGTCGGAATCCACGAAGGCCACCAGTGGCGTGCGCACAGCCGCCAGGCCGGTGTTGCGGGCGGCGCCGGGGCCGCCGCTGGCGTCCCTGCGCAGCAAGCGCGCCCCGGCGGCAGCGGCAGCGGCGGCGATCGCGCCTGGGTCCGCCGATCCGTCGTCCACCACGATCACCCGCAGACCGGGACCAGGGCTGCCTGCTGGATCCGGCCCGCCCGCCAGGCCCGCCAGGCAGCGGGCGAGTTCGGCGGGACGGTCCCGGACCGGGGCGCGTCCCGCTGACCCGCGGTCAGATCTTCTTCATCCGTCCCAGGATGGGCTCGTAGATCAGCCCCTTGTCCAGGAGGCTGTTGATGGCCTCCTCGAGCTTCTCCTTCGCGACGCCCGCCTTGCCGGCGGCGTCCAGGATGCCCTCCCACGGCGCGCCCTTCCCGTCCTTGTCCAGCGCCGCGACCACCTCGAGGACCTTGTCCTCGTCCGCGGTGGGCTCCTCGGGCTCCTTCGGTTCCGGCGGCCTCTGCGGCTCCGGCGCCGCGGGCTCGGCGTCCGAGCCGCGGTCCTCCCGGAACTCGGGCAGGAGGTACCGCAGGGACTCGGCGAGCATCGCGGTGTACCGCGACAGGTCCGCCTTCCCGTAGTGGGCCACGGCCTGGACGATGCCGTCCGCGAGGGCCTCCTTCACGCCGACCGCGGCGAGGCCGTCCTTCGTCAGGGGGTCCATCTTCTGCGCCTCGCCCATCGCGTCCAGGCGCTTGCGCAGGGAGCGGCAGGCCTCCAGGATCCAGAAGTCCCGCACGCGCTCGTCCACCTCCTTGATCGCCTCGGGGCGGATGGACGTGTACACCGTGCCTGGGTCCGGGGAGTACACCCGGCTCTTGCCCACGATGGCCCCGAAGACGGGCGGCTTGAGCTTGGAGAGGGCCGCGGCGGCCTCGGGCTGGTACTGCCCCGCGTACACGTGGAAGGTGCCCGTGGGGTCGGAGACGCGGGCGCGCCACATGGGCTGCATGTCCGTGCCGACGTTCTCCACGTCCGTGATCACGCCGACGACGAAGATGCGGTTCACCTTCGCGCCCAGGGGCGTGACGACGTAGGAGGGCGCGCGTTCGCCCGTGCCCTCGACCTCGAGGTTCGCGTCGTTGTACTCGCCGGCGAAGAGCCGCCAGGCGACCTCGCGCATCATGCGGACCCCTCCATGGCCTCGAGCATCTCGCGCGCCTCCGTCTGCACGTCGACGCGGAGGAGCTTCGCCGTGGCCACGATCATCATGAGACCGTAGTCGTCCGAGGTGACGTTGCCGCGGGCCTCCACGGGCTGGGCCACGAGGAGGTCCGAGAGCTCGTCCCGCACCACGTCCGTGGACATGGCCTCCTTGGCCTGGGCGATCGCCGCCTCCATGGTCTTGTCCAGGAGGGCCTCCGTGAGCTCGCGGTTGAAGACCGCGGTCAACGCGCCGCTGCCGTCGTCGAGGACGGCCTTCACGCGCAGGTCCGCGTTGCCCTTGACCTCGCCGTGGATGCGGCACGCGTTCTTCCGCAGGACGCGGTTGCACTCCGGGCAGCGGTAGACGAGGCCCGAGCCCTCGCGCAGGTCGATCAGGATGCCGCGCACGGTCACGTCCACGCCGCCCCCGCGCTCCGCGAGGTCCTCGATCCACATCCGCGGGCTCTCGCCCACCTTGGCCGCCGGCGCGATCGCGTCGTCCTTGAGCTTCGTGACCGTCGCGCGGTCGTCGAAGCTGAGCTGCGGGATGCCCCGCCACGCCTTCACGTAGGCGCCCTCGATGCGCAGGACATCGTCCTCCGCGAGGCCGAAGTCCTTCCAGGCGCTGAACTGCGTCTTGCCCGTCTCGTCGGCCAGGACGCCGCTGTAGACGGACTTCTTCGTGCCCTCGACCTCGACCTCCCGCGCCTCGACGGAGAGGACGCGGGCCGTCACGGCGACGTTCGAGGCGCCCTCGCGCAGGTCGACGACCTTCATCGCGGTCGGCTTGCCGACGTAGGGCGCGCCCATGCCGGGCGACGGCCGGTACTCCGGCAGGGCGTCCGGCCTCTCCTTGGAGACCACCGTGCGCACGCCGAAGTTCACCTGGACCTGGCCCCGGTACTCCTTCGTGTACGCGTTCTGGACGCGGATCACGTCGCCCTTGGCCAGGGGCGCGTCCAGCGGCTCCCAGGCCGTGAGCGGGATCGTGGCCGAGGGGTCGCCGAGGATCCCGTACAGGATGCGCTTCGTCCCGCTCTCCACGGTGACGTCCTTCTCGTTCACGGCCACGATCCGCGCCAGGAGGTTCACGGACTGCTCGCCCGGCACGAGCTCGCGGATCGTCTTGCTGATCCCGACCGCGAGGCCTGCGGGGTTGCCGCCGTGCTTCTTCACGATGGACCGCTTCGCCGTGTCGAGGGACACGCGGTACACGTTGAGGTAGCTGGACAGCTCCTTCTCGATCTCCGACTCGCTCACTTTTCCGCTGAGCGCCCGTGTGATGTCCTGAACATGGGGCGCAAGTTCTTCCTTCGTAGAATCCCGTTCCCGAGGCGTGTCGATTTCTCGCCTCGACGGGGAGTAGGGCGCGGCGGTATTTAGGGTCTCGGCGGGGTGCGTGAAAGTGCCCCTCCGGGCGCCCTGTCGTCGCGTCTATACGGAGGTTCCATGGACCGGCGCGCCCATGCCCCCCGCATGCCGCTGCGGGGCCTCCACATCCTCCTGACCTACCAGTGCACCATGGAGTGCGACCACTGCTTCGTCTGGAGCAGCCCGGAGGCGCGGGGCACGATGGGCCTCGCGGACGTCCGGGAGATCCTGCGGCAGGCCAAGGCCCTGGGCGGCATCGAGTGGATCTACTTCGAGGGCGGAGAGCCCTTCCTGTTCTACGCCCGCCTCCTCAAGGGCGTCCGGCTCGCGGCACGGAAAGGCTTCCGCGTGGGCCTCGTCTCGAACGCCTACTGGGCCACGGGGTTCGACGAGGCGCGCGAGGCGCTCCGCCCCTTCCGCGGGCTCGTGGACGACCTGTCCGTCAGCAGCGACCTCTACCACGGCGACGAGACGCAGCTCGCGCAGAACGCCCGCGCCGCGGCCGACGACCTCGGCATCCCGTTCAGCGTCCTCTCCGTCGCCCAGCCCGAGGACACCCGGGCCGCGAGGCGCGTGGGCCAGCTGCCGCCCGGCGTCTCCGCGGTCATGTACCGCGGC
>DPMS01000727.1 GCA_003541285.1 Actinomycetota bacterium | reverse complement strand
CCACCAGCCGGGAGGCGGTGCCGTTGCCGCCCTTGAACTCGTAGCAGTTCATGCCGGTGCCGCCGCCGACCGACCCTTCTTCCACTGGCCCGGACGCGGCTGACTCCAGGGCGGCCAGCGCTGCCTGCTCGGTGACGTGGTGCCCGTTGATGTCGTTGAGGTAGCCGTCCCAGGTCTCGGCCGCCACCGGCAGCGACCAGTCATCGCCCAGTTCTGGGTGATGCTTGACCGTCCAGGCGACGATGGCCGCGTGCGCGATCCCGACCGCATGCGTATTGGTGATGGCGATCGGCAGCGAGAAGGTACCGGATTCCTCGATCCAGGAGACGCCGGTCATCTCCCCGTTGCCGTTCTGGGAGAAGAATCCGGCCGCGACGGGATCGGCCGCGCCTTGCGGGCCGCGCGGGTGGATGGCGGTCACCCCGGTGCGGACCGAGTCCCCCTCGATGAGGGTGGTGTACCCCACCTGGATCCCGGGCACGTCGGTGATCGCGTTCCAGCGGCCCGGCGCGCCGCCGAAGGGAATGCCCAGCGCCCGGGCACGCGGCTTGCCCGACGGGGTGGCCGCGTGAGCACTGGGCAGGCCGGCTGCTGCCACGGCGCTCACGCCTGCCCTCCGGGAGAGTTCAGCGCGGCGGCGGTGGCCCGCCCGAACACCGAGATGGCTGCCCGCTTCGGCAGCAGATGCTCCAGCACGAAGGTGTTCACCCGGTTGAGCCGGCCCGGTACCACCCGGAAGCCGTGGCCAAGCGCGTCCAGCGCGGTGGCGGCGACCTGCGCCGGGGACAACGACCCCGGCGCGGGCCGGCTGGCTGCCTGCTGGTAGCCGGGGGTGATGACCGCGCCCGCGCAGCAGGCCAGGACGTCCACACCTGCCGCCCGGGTCTCCGCCCACAGGGCTTCGGCCAGGCTGATCAGGAAGGCTTTGCTCGCGCCGTACACCGCGAGGTTTGGGACGCCCTGCAGGCCGGCCAGCGAGGACATGAAGATCACCCCGCCCTTGCCCCGTTCCACCATGGCGGGCAGGAACTGGTGTGCGAGCAAGGCCGCCGCCCCGCAGTTGAGATGGACCGCCGCGGCGATGTCGGGTTCACCGGCCGCCAGGAAAGGCCCGGCCGGTGCATGGGCGGCATTCATCACCACCAGCCCCACGGGCAGGCCTGCCGCCGCGTCCGCCACCTGGCCGATCGCCCCGGCCGCGGCCAGGTCGGCAGCCACGGTCACCACCTCAACCGGCCAGGTGGCACGCAGCCGGGCAGCGGTCTGCGCCAGCGGCTCCGGGCGCCGTGCCACCAGCACCAGGCTGACCCCGCGCCGCGCGAGTTCTTCGGCGAACGCGCCGCCGAGCCCTTCCGAGCCGCCAGCCACCAGCGCCCACGGGCCATACGTGAGCGCGAAGGCGGGCCGGCTCATGTTCCCGCCTGCTCGGCCTGGCCGCTGGCGGGGAAGGCGGCCGGGGCCAGGGCTGGCTCGGTGAAGGGGTGCTCGCGTGCCATCCGGGCGATCGTCCCGGCCGGCAGGACCAGCCAGGGCAGGTTGAGCAGCAGCACGAAGCCGAAATGAGGGGCCCGGTGCACCCCCGAGTACTCCTCGGCGAGGATCACAAGCACCACGGCGCTCATGGAGCCCGACCAGATGAGGGCCGGCACCCGGATCCAGTCTCTGCCCCGGGCAAGGGCATAGATCGCGGCCACGTAGAACGGCCCGTTCCAGAGCACATCTATCCAGATTGTCATGCGCCAGAACGCGGGCCTGGCCATCAGCAGCGGGTCGTAGTGCCGGCCGTAGGCATGCACCAGGTTGACGATCGCCGGCGGTGGCCAGAGCGGGTACTGGAAATGGGCGGCGTTGGCGACCGTCAGCTGCTCGATGTCCACGAAGTACGTGATGAAGCACAGGTTGACGGCGAAGAAGGCCAGCAGCACCCAGTCCACCCGGCGGCGGGAGAGCGGAACCGGGCGGCGGGCCGCGGCAATTCCCGGCGTGTCGGTCACGGGGTCATGCTAGTGATCGCGCTCCCCGTACCGCAGCGCGCGGGTCGCCGCGCTCACCTCGGCGAGCGCGTCCCCGTCCAGCGTGGCCGGAGTGCCCGCCTGGCAGGCATACCAGTAGACCCGGGCCAGCCACTCCAGCGTGCGCGCCCGGTCGTAGGCCTGCCCGAGGGTGGCGCCGTAGGTGAGGGCTCCGTGATTGCGCAGGATCACCGCGGTCCGGCCCGCCAGTGCCGACACAGCGCCTGAGGCCAGTTCCTGCGTGCCGAACCGCGCGTAGGGTGCGACCCGCACCAGCCCGCCCAGCCCGGCCATGGCGTAATGGACAGCAGGCAGCACATCCAGCACAGCCGACAGGGCGACGACGAACGGCGAATGGGTATGCACGATCGCGGCGGCGTCGGTGGCCTGGTAAACGGCCAGGTGCATCGGGGTCTCGGTGGATGGGCGGCCTCCGCTGGCCGTGACCGGCCCGCCGGGCNNCCGCGCCCGGCGGGGCCACCCGGCCGGACCAGGCAGATGCCATCCGGTTCCAGCTCGTCATAGGGGACGCCGGACGGGGTGATCGCGATCAGCTCACCGGCGCGGACGCTGAGGTTCCCGGACATGCCGTCCACGAGGCCGTCGGCGACCAGGCGGCGACCGAAGGCCACCAGGTTCTCGCGCTCGGCGCCGAAGCCGTGTCCGGGGTCTGGGTCTGTTTCGGCCATGCCTTCCTCCTGACGGTAGTTTCTCGCGCCGCACCCGGGCGGCGCGACAAATGCCGCTTATACCTGCCGACCACACTAAAAGAAATGATTCGCATGCCCGTTCGTCCCGTTCCTGAGGCTTGCCGGTGTAACTGGCCGCTAACCGTGGAATAGGTCTCCCGTAATTGATCACTATTGGGGGGGAGATCAATGCCTGTGCAACGGACGACCCGTACCGTCGCCAGCGGCAGCTCAGCGAGTCGCGGGCAAACCAGATCACGCAACGGCGCCGCGCCCGGTAAGACCAGCCGTACGGCCACCGCGGCCAAACCGGCAGCAGCCGGCCGGGCCGCGGCCAGCAGCCCGCGCACCACAGCGAGGAGCACGACCAGCGCCGCGGCTGCGGCGAAGACAGTGTCGTCTGCGGCAGCGAAGGTGACCGAGGCGGCCACCAAGATGACGACGGCGGCCACCAGAGCCACATCGTCGGCAAAGACGATGTCGACGGCCTTGCAGGCGATGAACACGGCCACCAGGGCCATGACCACGGCGACCAGGGCGCTGACCGCGGCCGCGAAGGCGATGTCGGCGGCGAAGCCGGCGCCGGTGCTGAAGAATCCCGCGCGGCCGGCAGCGGCACGGCCGGCAGCGGCGAGGCCAGCGCCGGCCCGGCCGCCGTCCGCCAAGCGGGCCGCGGCAAAGGCCAGGGCCGGCGCCAAACCGGGAACACCGGCGAAGCCAGGGGTGGCCAAGCCCCGCGTCACGGCCAAGCCGGCGGCACGGACGAGGGCCGGCGCCAAGCCGCGGACGACCTCGATGAGCAGAGTCACCCACCCGGCCCGGCCAGGGGGATCGTCCCGGCGACCGCCGGCCTTCAGCCACTCCAGCTCGCCGCTGGGGATCGGCTCCCCGGCCAGGACGCCTGGCCAGAATCGGTACGACCTGCTGGCCGGGCTCATCCGCTAGGCGGGCCTGGCCGGGAACGGTGCCGGCTCACCCGTCTGGGGCCGGCCGGCCGGGCCTTGCCGGAAGGATGCCGGCTCACCCATCCGAGGGTCGCCCGGCCGGGCCTGGCCGGGAACGGTGCCGGCTCACCCGTCCGTGGTCAGCCGGCCGGGCATGGCAGGCTGCCGGAGGGCGATGGCTTGCCCTGGCGGGCCGGCCGGGCCAGCCTGAACGCGCTGGGCCTGCTCGTCGGACGTCCCGCCAGGCGCGGGTCCGCGTTCGGTGCTCGGATCCGCGGCCGGATCCGCGGCCGGGTCCGGGCCGGGCGCGGCTGGCGGGCCGACTCTGGCCACCGCCTCGCGGTACGCCTGCTGCACCTTCGCGATCTCCGATTCCGGATTGTGGAACCAGTTGGTGGACCAGATGCGATGGAAGGTCCAGCCGAGCCGTTCCAGATGCTCCTTGCGCAACCGGTCCCGGTCACGTGTGCTGCGCGAATCGCGGTACGACGCTCCGTCGGCCTCGATCGCCAGCACCATCCGGCCGGGTTCGGCGGGATGTGCGGCGGCGAAGTCCACCCGGTAGCCGCCGACCCCGTACCGGGGAACCACGCTGATTCCCAGGTCGACCAGGCGCTGCGCCACGTCCGCCTCGAACGGGCTAAGGCCCGAGCGCCGGGGGGCGGGGCCGCTCGCCACCGTTCCTCCCCCGGAGTCGGTGTACTCCAGGTAGTCGCGGAGCAGCCGGGCGCCTGGGCTGGTCACCCGGTCCGGATCGACGTCCCGGCTGGAGAACGAGCTGACCAGGGTCAGCCGGTGCCTGGCCCGGGTAACCGCGACGTTGAGCCGCCGTTCGCCGCCGTTGCGCAGCAGCGGGCCCCAGTGGTAGCGCATCCTGCCGTCAGGGTGCTTGCCGTAGCCGATGGACAAGATGATCGAGTCGCGCTCGTCGCCCTGGACACGTTCCAGGTTCTTCACGAAGAACGGCTCGGGCTGGTCCTCGGCGAAAAAGCTCTCCAGGTCCGGATGATCGCCGAGGGCCTCGCGCAGCATCTCGTCGATGCGCTCGGAGTGTTTGATGCCCAGGGCGATCACGCCCAGTGACTCCTGCGGCCGGTTACGTGCGTGCTCCAGGACCAGGCCGACGACCTCGGCGGCCTCGCTGGCCACCGACGACTCCTCACCTACGCCGCCATCATGGGCCACCACCACATGCCGCAGGCAGTCGTCACGGATGACACCGGGGAAGGTGGTCAGCGCGCCGTCGTAGATCCGCGCGTTGGAGAAGGCCACCAGGCGCTCGTCACGGCTGCGGTAGTGCCAGGTGAGCGGTGAGGTGGGCAGCAGTGGCCGGAGCGTGTCGAGGATGGATTCGAAGCCGGAGCCGAACGACACCAGGCTGTCCTCCTCACCGTCGCCGTCGCCGTCGCCGTCGGTATCGGCGTCGGAGTCGCCGACCTGGCGGAAGAAGTTCGTCGGCGGCAGTTGCCGGTCGTCGCCGGCGACGATGACCTGATGTGCCCGCATGATGGAGGGCACCGCGTCGGCCGGGGTGACCTGGCTCGCCTCGTCGAAGATGACCACGTCGAACAGCCGGGACGCGGGCAGCACCTGGCTCACCATCAGCGGCGACATCGCCCAGCAGGGTTTGGCCGCGAAGAGCACGTCGCTGGCCTGGTCCAGCAGCCGCCGTAGCGGCATGTGCCGCCGCCGCAGGGCGGCCTGCTTGCGGATCACCCGGGCCTGCAGTGGGTGCTGGTCCTGCGCGTCGCGCAGCCGTTCGGCCACTGCCCGGCGGACCCGTGCCCGGTTGGCCCTGAGGTGCTCCACGTCATGGCGCCGGAAGTCCTCGGCGATCTCGTCGAGTGCCCCGCCGGGGTAGGCGGCGTAACGCCGGTCATGCACCCGGATCTGATCAAGGATCGAGGAGTACCAGGCGTGGTCGAACGCTGCTATGGCCAGTTCGGCTGACGGGGGCGCGGCATGCTGGCCACAGATCCAGTCCAGCAGTGGGCCGAGGCCGCACTGGCCGAAATGGGCGCGCAGTTCATGCAGGCGGGGCAGGCGCCAGGGGGTGTCCTGGTCCGCGCTCAGTTCGTCCAGAAAGGGCCCGGCATTCTCGGGAACGGGCACGAACTGGCGCAGCGCGGTCAGCTGTGCGTCGCATTCCGCGTGCAGCCGCACGGCCTCCGCCAGGCCATCAGGCACCCGCGGGGTGCCGCCGTCGAACCGGAGCCGTTCCCAGGTGGCCAGCTGGGCCGCGGCCTCGGTGAGGGCCTCATGCAGCTCACCGGGCTGGGGCTGTCCCTTCACCCACAGGGAGCGTGCCTGCTTGGCCAGTGCCCGGCGTTCCCGCCAGCCCAGCGTCGCGGCACCCGGGGTGGCCGGCCGGTCCTCGCGTGGTGCGGTGGCGGCCGCGAGCCGCGCCGGGGCGCTGAGGTAGACCCGCGGCGAGAGCCGCTGCCAGATAGCCAGCACCCCGGAGAACAATGCCAGCCGCTCGCCCCACTCGCGGTAGCTGCGCATCACGCGCAGCCCCGTCTGCGCGTTCGCCTCCTCTATCCGGTCCCGGGCTGCCGGGTAAGCATCGGTCACCAGCCCGGCCAGGATGGCCAGCGCATCGTGGGCCTGCCCAGCCGTGGTGATCGCCGCGCCGTACCACGGTGAGCTGTCCTGGGTGAACCGGAAGCCGTCCAGGTGGGCATACTCGCGAAGCTCATCCCGCAGCTGCTCGGCGTCCTCGCCGCTGATCTGGTTCAGGCCGGCCAGGCGCACCGGGGTGCGCGCCTCCTCGCCGATGCCCAGCAGGGCGGACTGAGCGGCGAACGCCGTGACGGCCCAGGGCTGGTGTACCTCGTGCAGCGCGCCGACGTGCTCGCTGAGCCGCTGCTGGCGGTCCACCAGGCGCCGGAACAGGCCCTCGACCTTGGGCGATGGGATCTGGCGGGCACGGTCCAGGGCAGCCCCGAGGTCGGCGGCGATGCGCTGCCGGTCGCGTGTCCCGTCGTGGATGTCCAGGACCATCTCGCCCAGGTCGGCGCCCTTGAGCCGGGTGAGCACCGCGTCGATGGCGGCCCGCTTCTCGGCCACGAACAGGACCTTGCGCCCGCGCGCCACCAGGGCCGCGATCAGGTTGGCGATCGTCTGGCTCTTGCCGGTGCCCGGCGGGCCGTGGATCACCAGGCTCTTGCCACCCGCGACCGCATTGATCGCGCTGCGCTGGGAGGAGTCCGCGTCGAGGATCGAGTAATCGTCGGCGGGCGGGATCTCATCGAGGACAGGGCCGGGCCCGTCCTCGGTGGCAACCGCGGCCTGCGCCTGGGGGTCGCCCGCAATAGCCGCCACCACGTCGCTGTCGGCCAGCAGTTCGCCGGCGTTCTGCAAATCCCGGACCATCGGCAGCTTGGCGTAGGTGAATGTGCCGATCACCCGGCGGCCGATGATGTCGAACCCGGGGATCTCGGCCGCGGCGGCCAGGACCCGGAGCCGGTGGTAGAGCCGGGCCGGGTCGGCCGCCTCCCCGGCCAGGCCTTCTGTGTCCGCGCCGTAGGTCGCGGCGAGCTTGTACAGCAGGACGGGGTTGACCTCCGACGCCTCGTCGAGAACGAGGTCGAAGTCGTCGTGCCTGGCCCGGGTCGGGGTGATCGTCAGCCCGCGCAGCAGCACCGGCGCGGCGGGCTCGAGAAACAGCTCATCCCAGCGCGCCATGCCGGTGGCGAGATAGCTGGCGGCCAGGCCACGCTCCTCGGTCAGCTCGCGTGCCTTGCGGTAGATGGCCTGCACCCGGCGGATCGCGTCGGCGCGGATGTCCACGTCGTGGAAGAGCCGGGTCAGGCGGATCGATCCGGTCCGCAGCAGCCGGTCCAGCGCACCGGGGTCCGCGGCCGCCAGGTCGAGAGTGCCCGCCCGGCGGTCCTTGAAGTACAGCAAGGTGTTGCGCCCGCCCAGGTCGGTCAGGGCTGAGACCCAGCGTTCCTGGGCCGCCGCGACCAGCTCGGCCCGCCTGCTGTCGGCCGGCTCCGTCATGTTGTGCCCTCCATCGCCGCCAAGACCAGAACCCCCAGCCTGGTCGACGCTTCCCCCTCTTCCCCTAGTTCCCGCCATCATGCGCATTAGCGGCAGAACGGACCTGGTGCAGAACCCCCGTTTCGCAGGCAGTGCTGCACTGAGCTGGCGCTGAGCTCCCGTTTCGCAGACGGCGAACTGATGCGCGGGGCAGATCCCGCGTGACAAGCCGGGCTTAAGGCCAGTTTCGGCCGCCATGGAAAGGCACCATATGGGGATGCGCCTTCGGTCACCGGTGTCCGCTGATCTTCAGATACGGCCGCTGACCATCCCCGGCTCACCTGCCGCCCGGCCGGTGGCGGATAAGTTCGCCGCGGAACTCTCGGTGAGCCCGCTGGCGAGGACGTGCTCCACCAGGGTGATCAGAACCTCCTTCACCGAGCTGACCTGGCGGACATCACAGAGAATGGCCGGGACGCGCGAGCCGAGGTCGAGCGCGATGCGCACGTCCTCCGGGTCGTAGTGCGGGGCACCGTCGAAACAGTTGATGGCGACGATGAACGGCAGCTGGCGCTTCTCGAAGTAGTCCACGGACGGGAAACAGTCGCCGAGCCGGCGGGTGTCGGCCAGCACCACGGCGCCGAGCGCGCCGTAGGACAGCTCGTCCCACATGAACCAGAAGCG
>DPMS01000931.1 GCA_003541285.1 Actinomycetota bacterium | reverse complement strand
CCGGTTCCGCTCCGGTCTGTGCGGCCCAGATACTGAGCGGCCCGAGGGTGACCAAAGCGACCAGCAGCCATGCGAGCCACGAGTCACGCAGGTAGGCGAGCGCTGGGAGCGGCGCGCGGCCCAGCAAGAGCAGGTTGGTGATGTTAGAGGTGGGGAGGAGGAACGAGGTGGCGTTGGCCGTTATGGCGACCGCTATGGCCAGCCGGCCGCCTGAAAGGCGGTGGCGCTGGGCAGCCCGCAGCGCCACCGGAGTGGCCACGACGACTGCGACGTCGAGGTTGATCAACGCGCTCAGCAGGGCGGTGAATGCCAGGACCGCGGCGGCCGCGGTGCGTGGCGGCCGCTGCGGGATGAGGGCGCGGGCCAGCAGCCGGAACGCGCCCAGACGGTCGGCCAGCGCGGCGCAGCCGATGATCGCGGCCAGGGTGGCGAACGGCCCGAGGGTGTCCTGGGCTGCGGGCGGAACGGAACCGGGCCGCAGCCAGGCGGAAAGAGCCGTCAGGACGGCTGCTGCCGCCCACAGGAAGGGCCGGATCGCATCACGAGGTGACGCGATCCTGGCGGATGTATCGGCCTTTCTGGACGTGAAGGGACGCATGCCTCCTCACTATTCGTTGATTCGCAGGATGCAGATGATGCCGGCGGCTGATTCGCCCGGATAGGATGTTACACGATTATGTCAGATTCTGAGAGGGCGCGGGATGATGAGCTGATGGCCATCCCCCGGCTTGCTGAGCGCGTCGGGGTCACCCCGAGGGTGCTCCGGTACTGGGAGGAGCAAGGGCTGATCAGCCCGACCCGGGAGCATGGCAAGCTGCGGTACTCGCCGCGGGACCTGGCCATCGCCGGGCTGATACACCGGCTCCTCGATGCCGGAACAGGGGTGGAGGGGGTCCGGATGCTCAAGCGGATCGCCGAGCGCGACATCCGCCGCGCCGCCTCGGGCGAGGAGACCGCGCTCACGGAAGAAGCGCTGCGGATCCTGTACCAACGCAAGGCCTTCTACGAGGAAACCGGAATGGACGAGGAGCACTACCCGGAAGGCGGGCCGCCTCCGCCGCCCCGACCGCCGGGCCCGCCCCACGGGCCCAAAGCGCGCCGTCAGCCCGAGCACCGGCCACCGGAGCAAAGGTCAGGACGGTAGTTCACTTGGTGGCGTATTGGCAGGCGCCGGGCTGCAGGATCTGGCCGATGAGGTCCTCCCAGAACCTGGCGTCGCTGAGGCCGGAGAAGTCGAACAGCCGCCCGGCTGTGAGCCCGCCCACGCGCGCGAACGCGAACAATGCGAGGCACGCGTTCTCAGCAGCTCCCGGTTCCGTCGGGCCACTGACTGATGCTGATGAGCCCGCCGTCGTCGCCTACGCGGTTGACTGCGCAGATACCGCGCCGGCTTTGGGCACGACCACGTACCGCATGCCACCCTGCTCGTAGATGCCCGCGCTGGCTGGCAGATGTGCGCTGGGGCCGGTTACAGAGCTGCTTGGCGGGACAGGCGCCAGGCAGCGAGCGACTTGCGGCAGACCGCGCTTTCCCAGGCGAGGTTCTCACTGGTCACGAACGCACAGCATTCTCAACTTCCGGGGGCTTCTATGGGCCCAGCAGTGGCTGCTGGTTGTGACGGTTCGCAGGGGCTTCCGCCAGGAGGACCGGGGGTGGGTCAGTAACCGGCTGGGGCCAGCACCATGACGGTTGCCAGGATCAGGAGCAGGATGAGGACGACCGCACCCATCGTCGGATCGGTTCTTTTCGCCGTCTCGTGTCGGCCGCCCATACCCGCAGTGCTACACCTCCTGAGCCAGCTGCACCATGGTTTGGCTGGTCCGCCACCGGCGCAGGAACGGGGATCTGCCGCCGGCGGGCCGGAGCACTACCCCAGCGGCATGCAGCAGTTTGCGGACTGAGTCGGCGGGCTGGCCGGTGAGCAGTTCGATGTGGTGCACGCCGATCCCGCATGATTCATACAGTTCCTGGGCCAGGTCGGGGCCGAGCTGGACGGGGACGGGGAACCGCTGCCAGATTGGGCCGCCTGCCGGTACTACGGGCAGGCCATGTCGTGTGAGCACATGTTGCACGTCCGGGTCGGCGTATAGGGCGGTGATGAGCTCGATCTCGGTGGGTCCATGGGAGGGGGCAGGTCCGCCCATGCGGACGGGCAGACCCTCGTCGTGGGCGGTGCGGAGCACCACCCGGCGGGACACGCCGAGGATCCTGCCGACCTCGCCGGAGGGCAGCCCAGCGTGCAGGTACATGTCGGTGAGGATGTCAGGTTCGATGGCGAGCCGATCTTCGCGGTTATAACGTCCCCGGGTTCTCAGCTGGACGCCGTAAGCGCGGAGCCGGTCCTGGATGGTCCGGGCCGGGATCTGGGTGAGTTCCGAGATCTGGGCGCAGGTGAGCCGGTAACGCAGGTACAGGTCGGCCAGGAGCGGGTCAGGGACGCGTGCTCCGGCGCCGCGGGGAAGGCGGCGCCGGCCGCTGCCCTTTGGTTTGACGCTCACCCCTGCCCGGTGGAGCATGCGGGTGACCCGCTGCCGGCTGATCCCCACCGTCGCCGCGACGCGGTAGGTTGACAGGCCCTGGCATGTATACAGGTGGGCGGCCCGCTCCGGCAAAGGCGCCGCGGGCACATCGGGCGGACAGCCGGGGCCGGCGCCGTTCACAGTGGCGGACCGCACTGAAGAATCTCCAAACAGTCCGGGAGGATCACCATACGCGTGCGGGCAGCAGCCCGCCAGACACCCATGGGACATGCCGTCGGCCTTCCGCTCCAAGCAGGGACCGTTGGCGGCATCTCCGCGGACTGACGGCGAGCCCCTCCGCCGTTCGACTCACATGATAAATGGCCGACCTCTGATGACCGGCCGCACCCGGTGGGGGCAAGTCGTCCGTAGCGATCGCTGGTTCCCGAACTAATTGGCGGGCTGAATGTGACTGCCCGGCCGAGGGTTCTCACAGTGCGCCGATCAGGTATGCGAGGAGTATCACGACGAACACATAGAGGAGGTAGAGGTTGACGTCTCCGGACTGGAGCGGGCGCACCGTGTCGGCGAGCCATTCCACAGCGCGGATCACCGGCCGGTACAGATACCGCAAGAAGACGGGGGTCACTTCGGACTCGTAGTGCACCGGCCCGGACCGGCCGGCCGGGTCGTCGGAGGCCCGGTGCATCGACACCGATGGCCGGTACAGCGCGTCGAAAGTGACCCGCGTGGGGGCGGAGAATGTCATGGCCGAGTACTGCATCCGGGGCCGGAACGCGACCATCCCGCCATCCCAGACCGGCACGATGACCGAGTCCGCCCGTGGCCGGCCCGCGAGGTAGATGAGCACCGGCACGACGGTCACGGCGGTCAGGAACACCGCGAGGTAGGTGGGTGAGAACGCGGAGAAGTCGGTGTGCGCCGGGATGACGGTGAGGTTTCCCGGCAGCAGGACAGGCCGCAGCGCCACGCCGGTAATGGTGCGGACTGCGCGGGACAGCGCGAGCAGCACTAGCGGGGCTCCGACCGCCAGGGCCACGCAGGCGACCGCCAGCAGCCCTGGCCCGGCGACCGGCTGGCCGTGCTCGCTGGCCTCGGCGGCCGGCCGGGTACGTGGCATGCCGAGGAAGGGGATTCCGTACCCGCGGACGAACGCGTAGATGGCAAGCCCTCCGGTCAGTCCCAGGGTGGCCGCGGCGACGACGATCAGGATCCCGATCAGATGGCTGCCGGTCCGGAACCCCTGGAACAGCCCCTGGAAGATCAGCCACTCGCTGACGAAGCCGTTCAGCGGCGGAAGGGCGGCGATGCCCAGCGTCCCGGCCAGGGAGATGACCGCGCTGCGGGGAAGCCGGTGAATCAGCCCGCCCAGCCGGTCCATGTCCCTGGTACCAGCCGTGTGCTCAACCACCCCGGCCTCCAGGAACAGCAGGGTCTTGTAGGTGCCGTGGTTAACGACGTGGTAGAGCCCAGCCATCAGCAGGAACGCCCACAGGGCCCGCTGGCCGTAGGAGCCGAACACCATGGCGGCGCCGAAGGCGGTGATGATGATCCCGGTGTTCTCGATCGTGGAGAAGGCGAGGAACCGTTTGAGGTCACGCTCGTTCAGTGCGTACAGGATGCCGATGGCGGCGGTGAGCGCCCCTGCCGCCATGGTGAGCAGCCCCAGCCAGGTCGCCCCGGTGGGCAGCAGGCGGAACGCGAATAGTGCGATGCCGTAGGCGCCGAGCTTGACCACCAGCCCGGATAGGAACGCCGATCCGTCGGCGGGTGCGACCGGGTGCGCCTCCGGCAGCCAGACGTGAAGTGGGACGAGTCCTGCTTTGAAGCCGAACCCGGTCAGCGCGAGCAGGTAGGCCGCGTCCCGCCATCCGGGGGTCACGAGGTGGGCGCGCGAGGCGATCACGTCCAGCTGCAACGAGTGCGTCTTGGCGGCCAGGATGACAAAGGCGGCGATGATCAGCACGAACCCGGCCTCAGACAACGCCAGGAACCAGAACGCTCCGCTCGCCGCTGTATCGCTGCGCGGGTGCCGCAGGATCAGCAGGTAGCACAGCAGCGCCACCGACTCCCATGCCACCAGGAACGTCACCACGTTCGCGGCGGCGAACACCGCGAGCGCTGCGAGCAGCGCGAGGTTATACACGGCCAGGTACAGCGCGGAACCAGCGTTTGCCTGGTGGTAGCGGGGCGCGTAAGCGGCAAGGGCGACCGCGACGAGCCCGAGCAAAGCCGCGAACACCCCGGCCAGGCTGCTGGCCTGCAGCTGCATCGTGCCTACTACCACGGCGTCACCCAGCGAGACGACGTGGGAGTTGCCCCACAGCAGCGATGACACCCCACCCGCGACAGCGGCGGCACCGCCGAGCGCCGACAGTGCGCAAGCTGCCCGCAGCGCGGCCCGGCTGCTGCCACCAGTAAGCGCCACGGCCGCGGCCAGTCCCCACCCGGCGGCTGCGGCGTAGAACCAGCTCAGGGAGTTCACCCGGGCACCTCCCCCGTCAGGGAATCAGCGACGAAAGTCAGGCTGGCCGCCTTCTCAGCGAGCCGGTCCACGGCCACCAGCAGGCCCTGAAGCAGGGCCAGCGGGCTGGGCGGGCAACCGGGAACCCGCACATCTACCGGGAGAATCTCGCCGGCCGAGCCATGTACGAACGCGTCGGCCGGGTAGACGCCGCCCAGGGCACAGGCGCCGGTGGCGACCACGATCTTGGGGCCTGGCATCGCGTCGAAAGTCTTGCGGGCGGCGACATCGAACGCCCGGATCATCGGCCCGGTCACCAGCAGCAGGTCCGCGTGGCGGGGAGCGGGGGTGAAGAAGAAACCGAGCCGGTGCAGATCGTAATGAGGGGCGGTGAGTAGCCGGATCTCCTGCTCACACGCTGCGCAGGAGCCGGTGTCCAGGGTGCGGATGTGCAGGCTGCGGCCGAACTGGCCCGCGATCCGCTCCCGCAGTTGTGCCGCCACCTGCTGTTCCTGCCATGCGTCCACAGCACCGTCGGGTGCTAGCCCCGTGACTGCGGGCACCGGTGTGGCTGCCTCGCTGGTGGCAGCGTTGTCGTGGGTCATGGGCGGGCCTCCCGGAGCAGTGGGATGCGCTTGACCAGGTGGGCGCGGACGGTGGTGGCGAGTTCGAACTCCCCGCTCGCGGTGACCGCCTCCGGAGCCGTCTCCCCGCACCGGCCACAGGAGGTGCAGGCGCCCACGTCGAAGATCAGCACATCGCCCTCCCGGCGGAGCGCCTGGCTGGGGCACACTCCGCAGAGCTGGTCGGCGAGGTCCCGGTCCAGGTTTTGTGCACGGAACGCTGGCGGTGTCGGCAGGTCCGCGGCCGAGGGCTCGGGCCGCGCTGGGTAGTGAGTGGTGACGACGCCGCGGCGCAGGCCCCGCACAAACCACAACGGCATAAGGTTTCACCTCACCTCAGCGTGCTGTCCCAGCCACGGTCAGCCAGAAGCTGGCCTCGATGATCGGGATGTCGGTGAACACGTTCTGCGACCGGCAGGCGTCGTAGAAGCCGCGCCAGTTCCGCGCCGACGCCGGCCGCAGCCGGGCCCGGGTGATCCGGCCGTCGTCGCCGAGCGCGACCCAGGCGAGTGCCTCGCCGCGGGGTGATTCGGCCCAGCCGAGCCCGCAGCCCCCTCCAGGCGGAACGACCGCCGTCTCGGCGTCGGCGCCGGCGTCGAGGAGATCCCCGATGAGCCGGACCGACTCTCCCGCCTCGGCCAGCATGACCTGGAAACGGGCCAGCACGTCGCCGCTGCTGCGGACCGCTACGAGGGGCGGATGCTCGAAATAGGGTGCGGCCGGCTGGTCCACACGGGTGTCGATGCCCACTCCGGCTGCCCGCGCGACCGGCCCGACCAGGCCAAGGCGGCGTCCCTGCTCGCCGGTGACTATCCCGGCCGCCTCCAGCCGGTCCAGGAAGGAGTTCGTGGACAGCAGCGCGTCCGCGGCTCGGCGCAGTTCGCCGTACGCGTCCGGCAGTCCGCTCCGGAGCGCCGCCCCATCGGGGGCGCGCCGCACCCCGCCCACCTCCATCACACCGAATAGGTACCGGTGGCCGAACGCCGCGGCGCCCAGGCGCAACAGCCGCTCCAGCGCAATCTCGGCAGCGGACTGGCCGATGGAAAGCCCGGTCGACTGGCACAGCGCCGCGATCGCGGCAGCGTGGTTGTAAAGCCGTTCCAGTTCGAGCGCGACCGCCCGGGTCCGCTGCGCGGCTGGTGGCGGGTCGGCGCCCAGCGCGGCCTCCACGGCGGCGGCGAACGACCAGCTGACTGCGATGGCGCTCAGGCCCTCGGTGCGCTCAACGTGGAACAGGGCGTCGGCAGGTGTGCGCCCGCGCAGCCGCCACTCCAGCCCGCGATGCTTGTGCCATGTGAACAGGTACAGGTCGACGACTTCCTCGCCGCTGGTCACCAGCCCGTAGTAGAGGGATTCCATGCCGGCCTGGCGGACTGGCCCGAACGGGAACTCGAATGCGTGCCCTCCGACGGTGTGGGGGGCGTGGATCTCTGCTGGTTCGTGGGGTGGCTGGTGGCCGAGGCGGGGGAAGTCCGGCCCGGCGTGGGGTGGCAGGGCGATCCGGTTTAGCGGCTTGCTGGTGGCGGGCCGGATGCCGAACTGCTCGTAGATTTCGCATTCCTCGGCGAAGGCGGCGGGTGCGATGTCCGACAGCGAGGGGTATTCGCTCCCGGTGACCTCAGTCTCGGTGATGAGGTACTGCCGCTCGGCGTCCAGCGCCCAGACCAGGCGCAAGGTGACTCGGTCGCCGTCGGCTGCGAACAGGTCAGCAAGCCGTGCCCCGGCGGTCACCAGGTGATGCACCGCGGTTTCCAGCCGGCCGGCCGGCACCTCCACCGTGACGGCGTTCCCCTCGCCCCGGTATACCGCGCCGCCAACCGCTTCGAGGAGGCTGGCGAGGGTCCCGGAGACTCCTGGCCGGACGGCGGTCATCGGATCACCGCCATCGAGTGCAGGATCGCCGTGTTCAGACCCGCGGGAATCCAAAGCCCTAGCACCAGCAGCGTCACCAGCCCAGCCGCTAGTGGGGCGGCGCCCGCCCAGCGGGGGCCGCGTCCGCGATACGGATCGGGGGGTTTGGGTGCTTGCCCCATCACCATCCCCGCGGTGGTCCGGGCAAACGCGATGAACGCTACCGCGAGCAGGGCGAGCAGGAGCAGCGGCAGGATGGGGGTGGATCCCGCGAACCCGGCCCTGACGATGGTCAGCTCGGACAGGAACAGGCCGAATGGAGGCGAGCCGAGCACCGCCAGTGAGCCGAGCAGCAGTGCCCCGCCGGTCACCGGGATGGCCGTCAGCAGCCCCCGTACCTCGGCCGCCTCACGTGTCCGGTACCGCAGTGCCACATCGCCGCTGCCCAGGAACAGCACGGCCTTGGCGACGGCGTGGTTGAGGGTGTGCAGCAGCGCACCGTACAGCCCGAGCGCCCCGCCGAACCCAAGCGCGACCGCGATGATCCCCATGTGCTCGACGGAGGAGTAGGCGAACAGCCGTTTGAAATTCCCGCGCCGGACCATGAACAGCACCCCGATCACGATCGAGGCGAACCCGAACACCAGCAGCACGGCGCGGGGGAAAGTGGTGCCGAGCTTTGCCTGTGTGATGGCCAGGAACCGGATGATCGCGTACATGCCGGTGTTGAGCAGGGCCGCCGACAGCATCGCGCTGGCCGGGCTGGGTGCCTCGGCGTGCGCGTCCGGCAGCCAGGTGTGNNTGGGCGCGAGCCCCACCTTGGTGCCGTAGCCGACCACTGCCAGCAGGAACGCCAGCCGCAGCGGCTGCGGTGCCAGCGCCGCGGCGTGTGCGAGCAGGTAGGGCCAGGTCAGCCGCTCATTGGAGGTGAGGTGCAGGGCGCTGCCGGCGTAGAACAGGAACAGCGTGCCCGCCAGGGCGATGGTGACGCCGAGCGAGCTGATGATCACGTACTTCCAGGCGGCCTCCAGGGAGCGGGCCTTGCCTTCCAGCCCGACCAGCGCCGCGCTTGCCAGAGTGCTCGCCTCCACCAGGACGAACAGCAGCCCAAGGTTGCCCGTCTCCAGCGAGGCCAGCATCAGGGAGGCGAACAGCCCGAAGAAGATGAAGTACAGCCGCACCTGGAAAGCGCTCAGCGTCCCGGCGTCCTCCTCGGCCGAGAGGTAGGCGATCGAGCCGAAGGCGGCGAGCACCGTCACCCCGGCGACCGTGACCAAGAAAAAGCCGCTGAGGGTGTCGACGTACAGGAACCCGGCCCACCCGCTCAACGGGGCATGGTGGAGCTGCGCGGCCACCAGCGCGATGGCCGCCGCCAGCGAGACGAGCCCGCCCGCCGCACTCGCCACCCCGGCGCCGCGGGCCCGGGCCCGTAGGGCCGCTGCGGCCGGCCCGGCCAGGGGGCCGATCACGATGAGGATCGCCAGGGCCGTCATCCGCGCAGCCCGCGCAGTTCGGCAGTGCTCGCCTGCGCGAGCTGGCGGGTGATCCCGGACACGAACACGAGCATGATCAGCACTCCTGCCGCGATGTCGAGGAAGATGCCGGCCTCGACGATGAACGGGAACGTGGCAACGAGGGTGATGGCGCCGAGGAAGACGCCGTTCTCGACGATCAGCCAGCCGATGAGCTGGGCGACGGTGTGGCGGCGGACCACCATGGCCAGCGCGCCGAGAAGGATCACCGCGGTGGACAGCGGCACCACAGCGGCCGCCACCACCCCATGCGGGAGAAGCTGGGGCCGAGTGACCAGGTAGGCGAACGCGGTCAGCGCCCCGCCGACGATCAGCGAAGTGGACAGGCCTATGGAGATAGCGCTGTCGCGGGCAAGGGCCAGCCGGCGCAGCAGCAGCCCCCGGGTCGCCACCGGAATCCCGATGCCCTTGATCGCCAGGGTGAGCCCGGCCAGCATCCACAGCTCCACGCTGTGGAAGGTCCACGCGGCCACCCCGGCGGCGAACGACAGCACCACCGACTGGGCGCCGTAGTAGGCGACGTACCGGTTGAACAGCTTCGAGCCCAGGCAGGCGAATGCCAGCAGGAGGATCACCACACCGGACAGGTCGAGCAGGACCCCGGCGGCACTGGTGGCGGCCAGCTTCTCCATGTGCGCTCACACCCCGATCACATAGGAGGTCGCGACGCCGACCAGCGCGAGCAGGAACGCCGCGCCGAGGAACTCCGCGATCCGGAAGAATCGCAGCTTGGCGAACGAGGTGTCCACCACCACGATGGCCAGCCCGCACAAAGCCAGCTTGCCGAGCAGGACCGGGATGGCCAGCAGGGCGCTGGGCAGGTCGGTGGAGGTGCCCAGGCCCCACGGGATCACGAACACGTTCATGAACACCGACGACAGCAAGAAGAACTTCATCCAGCTGCCCCACTTGACCAGCGCGTACTCCCGGCCCGAGTACTCCAGCACCCGCCCTTCCTCGATCATCGTGATCTCGGTGCTGACGCCCGGGCTCTCGACCGGGATCCGCCCGTTCTCCACCAGCACGATCATGAAAAACGCCAGCAGCCCCAGCAGATGGGTCGGCAGCACCAGCGCGAACGGGGAACCCGCGATCGCATGGTTCATCAGATACGGGTTGTCCGATGCGGAGACCGCGCCCACGGTGAAGAAGACCAGGATCAGCGCGGGTTCGGCCATGCTCCCGATCCAGCTCGCCCGGCTTGCCCCCAGGCCGCCATACGGGCTGGCCGTATCCAGCCCAGCCAGCGAGATCACGAAGCTGGCCAGCGCGAGCACGAAAGCGCCGCCGATCAGGTCGGCGAGAAAGGCCAGCGGCAGTGGGTCATTGGTGATCACCGGGACGATCACCGAAACCGTCAGGTAGCAGGCGAACGCCACGAACGGGGCGCCTCGGAACACCCAGGACGCCTGATCGCTGACGGCGCTGCCCTTGCGCAGGAGCTTGGCCAGGTCCCGGTAGGGCTGCAGCACGCTCGGCCCGCGTTTGGAGCCGACTATCGCCTCTGCCCGCGTGATCACCCCTGCGTACAGCGGGGCGACCAGCAGCACGACCAGGCTCTGGAGCAGCTGAATCAGAAAAGGCAACGTAGCCTCCGCCTGTCGGCCGACGTGCATAACGCCAGTGCAGGTAGAGGCCATCAGCCGGGCCGCCAGGGCGGCTCAGCGGTACGCGAGCCTCATCGCGTGATCGGCTTCACCGTACACCGAGGGCATATCCGGGCACCAGCGGTGCCGGATCCAGACGCGTAACCAGTGGCAATCTGCGCATCCGGGAGTACGCTTCGCCCAAGGCAGCACAGAGGGTCAAGGGACCAGTGTTGAACCGAATCTTGGTCGCCTACGACGACTCAACCACAGTTCGCCGGGCGCTAGCTGAGGTGGTCTGCCTTGCCCAGGTGGAGGGTGCCCGGCTGATCGCGCTCGCTGTCGAAGAACACCTCCCTCACTTCGATGGAGCCAGCCTCGGCGAGGTGAGGGAGGAACACGAACGCAGGCAGCGCACCTGCCGTCTTTGGCTGCGCTCCGCTGAAGCATATGCCGACGAACATGGTGTCCGACTGCGAACCGATATCCGCAGCGGCAGCTTCATGCAGCAACTGGCGCGATCCGCCGCTGCCCATCAGGCAGACCTCGTGGTCCTCGGACGCCGTAACCGCCCTGGAACATGGGGACGCTTCACCGGCAGTAAGGCAGAACGAGCCACACGCCACGTCGGTTGCTCCATCTTTATCGCCGGTTGACCTGCCGACCGGCGGTCCTAGCCGGCGCTGACAAGCAGGACCGGGATCCGGCTTGCCCGCGCCGCCGCCTCGGCGACATGGCCGAGCCTGGGGTGCAGGAGGCCGCCGTCGCCGTGGCGGCCCAGCACCAGCAGGTCGAAGCCGTGCTCGGTGGCGTGGTCGCAGAGGGAGCGGGCGGCGTGGCGGCCCTCCTCGGTGTGCAGGCTGATGCGGGTACGCGACGCTGCGGCGATGGCGGACCTAGTGGCCTCGAAAGTCTGGTACGCGTGGTGGTTACTCGCGGCTTCCGTGCCCGCCTGGTCCCGTTCCGCCTCATGGTGCGGTGGGCTGGGCAGGACGGCGAGCGCGATCACCCGCCCCGGCCCATCACCGACGATGGCCGCTGCGGTCCGCAGCGCCGCCACCGAGTCCGGCGAGCCATCCCACCCGACCAGTACCTGCCGGAACGGGCTGGATGCCGGCCCACGCCGGTCACTGTTGCTGTCCGGGGCAGGGAACATCGGACCTCCTCTCCTCCCCGGCTGCCAGGGCAGGAGCCTGCCTTCGCGGGCGGAACCGGCCAAAGTTGTCGGCCGGTGCCCATCCCGTGATGCCGGCGCACCCTTTCGCAGACGCATTGTGATGCACGCCACACCGGTAGGCAAGGGATCGGGGGAGGGAGCTGGCCCAGCAGCCGGCGTGGTGGCCACCGGGGTTCCTTGACTGCCGGATCGGGGGCTTGCCAGACTGGTCGCGGCGATGGGGCTCGCCCTGAGCGCGGCCGGTGCCGCTGACGGTCCCTGATTCGGTGGAACCGGCCGATGGGAGCCGCATGGCCCGGGTGAGCGACGACGACGTCCTGCTGCTGTGGCGCGCGCTGCGTGCCTTCCGGTCCGGGGGCAGGCCCCGGTGTGCTCCACGCGGCAGGCCCCTCACAAGCGACTGCCCGCTCTACGACCACTGCCCCCGCTGGCACGGGCAGCCCGATGACCGCCTCGCCTCCTTCACCGAAACCCCGGCGGAGACCGAACGCAGGCAAGCGACCTGGCCATGCAACACGCTGCTGGACCTCCTCACCCCGGACCTGACCAGGCTCGGCCCCTGACAGCCGGTCGCTGCCTGCCCACCCCCGACGGGAGCCCGGAGATGCCCAGCGCCACCCCCGTTCCGCGCGGCCCCTCGGTGCTCGCGCTCGGCAGCGCAGCCGAGCTGCTCACGCGGCCCGGCTGCCCGGTGTGCCGTTATGCCGCGGAGGCCAGTGACCGGTACCTGGCGTGGTTCGCGCTGGAAGCCCACGCTGACCCGGTCACCGTCACCCGCTGGTGCGCGTCCCTCGGTGCGTGCGCCAGGCATACACGCCGGCTCATGGGGCAATCAGGCGCCGCAGCCAGGCTCACCGCCGGATACCGGTACGTGCTGCAGGCCGCCCAGGAGCGGCTGGCCGGGCGGGGGACGCGGCTGGCTGCCTGCCCGGCGTGTGAGCACGATGAGGCTTCGGCTAGGCGCGTGCTGGAGATCTTGCTCGACGGGATATCTGAGACCGGGATCCAAGGGCGGTATCTGGAAGTTGGCGGGTTGTGCGTGCCCCACATGCGGGCCGCCTGCCGCGTGCGGAGTCATCGCCACGCCGCCGCCTGGGTGGTGCAGTCCATGGACGCCAGCACCGCCGATCACCGTCCCAGCCTGGACCTGCTGGCCGGTGGGCCGGACTATGACGCGGACGAGCGTGCACGGCTGCGCGCCGCGCTGCCGCCCGGGGGCAGGCTCCCGGCCGGGGCCTGCCTGGTCTGCCTCACGGCCGCCCGCGCTGAGCTAGCGGGACTGGCGCGGACCGCCGGGATCAGCAGCGATCGGCTGGCCGAGGCTGCCGCCAGAGATGCACCCCGCCAGGGCCTCTGCCTGTGTGCGGGTCATCTTCGCGATGCGGCACTTGTGGGCGACGGCCATGTGGCTGCCCTGCTGGCCTGGCAGGCGGAAGTCCAGGCAGCGGGCCTGGCCTGGCTGGTGCGGCCACCGGTCTGGCGGCGAGGTGGCAATCCCGCCGGGTGGCTGCGTCGTGGGCATTCCTCCGCCCCGAGCGATGAATGCCCCGTGTGCCTGGGCCGGAAGCGGGCTGCCTGGCAGGAACTCCAGCGGTGCCGGGCCGTGCCGCAGGCGCCCGCGCGCGGTGGTGCGCAGATGCTGTGCGTGCGCCACGTGCTTGCCCTGCGGGCGGCCGATCCCGTCGCCGGGCGGGCCGCGGCCGCTATCGCGGTGAAGCGTGCGGGCACGTTGACCGGGGAACTCGCCGAGGCGTTCCGGAAGGGCACCTGGGCATTCCGGCGCGAGAGCCGGGGCACGGAGGCGAACGCCTGGCGGCGCGCGGCTGCGTTCCTGGACGGTGGCGTCTTCGGTGGAGGCCCGCCACCGGAGCAGCCGTGAGGATCTCCGCGGACCTTGCATTGCGGCAGGCAGGAAGGACTTTTATGACGGTCAGGCAGCGGATCTCCCGGGCCTCCCCGGCGCTGAAGTTCGTGCTCCTGGTCGGTGTGATGAGCTTCTTCGCCGACTTCACCTACGAGGGCTCACGGTCGATCATCGGCCCATACCTGGGCCTGCTCGGCGCGGGTGCGCTGGCGATCGCCGTCATTACCGGGTTCGGCGAGTTCCTGGGCTATGGCCTGCGGCTGGTGTCGGGCCGCAGCGCTGACCGGACCGGCCGGTACTGGCCGATCACCATCGGCGGGTATGTGCTGCAGATGTCGGTCGTGCCACTGCTCGCTCTGGCCGGCAGCTGGCAGGTCGCCGCGCTGCTCATCATTTTGGAGCGGGTTGGGAAAGCGGCCCGCAATCCGCCGCGCGACGCCATGCTCTCGCACGCCGCGAAGGAAATGGGTTATGGGTGGGGGTTCGGCGTGCATGAGGCGCTCGACCAGTTCGGCGCCATGTTCGGCCCGCTGCTGGTCGCCCTGGTCCTAATGGTCAGCCACCACGACTACAAGATCGCATTCGCCTGCCTCGCGGTGCCCGGAGCGATCACGATCACGCTGGTGCTGGTGGCCCGGTTGTTCTACCCGCGACCGCATGAGCTGTCGGCCGGTCCCGTCCAGGTGACCACCACCGGCCTGCCCCGCGTGTTCTGGCTGTACCTGGCCGGGGCCGCGCTGGTGGCAGCCGGGTTCGCCGACTTTCCGGTCATTGCCTATCACTTCCAGCACGCGGGAACCGTTTCTGCCTCACTGGTGCCAGTGTTCTATGCGGTGGCGATGGCGGTCAGCGGCACCGGCTCACTGATCTTCGGGCGGCTGTTCGACCGCGCCGGAATCAGCATTCTCATCCCGCTGACGCTGGTCACGGCGGCGTACGCGCCGCTGGCGTTCCTCGGCGGGTTCTGGGCCAGCCTGGCGGGGGTGTCCCTGTGGGGCCTTGGGATGGGCGTGCACGAATCGATCATCCCGGCGGCGGTGGCGCCGATGGTCTCACCTGACCGCCGGGCTTCCGCCTATGGCCTGTTCACCGGCGTCTATGGCATCGCCTGGATGCTGGGCAGCATCGTGATCGGTGCTCTTTTCAGCGTCTCCCTGGCAGTGGTGGCCGTCTTCGCCGTCGCCGCCGAACTCGCGGCGATCCCGCTGATCCTGCTGGTCCGCAGGCACCGGCACGCGTCGGCTGACGCGGATGGCCCAGCTACTCTGTGAGTGAACGGCGGTGGGGCCCGCCGCCAACCGCGGTCTAGGCCGCCAACGGTCCCTGCGCAGCACAGGCGGGAGGCCAGATGCGCGCGGCCGGAGGCAGCGGCTTTCCTCGTAGACCGCTGCGCAGACCAGGTGCGCCGGTGGCGCGCCTGGCAGCTGCCGTCACGTTGCTTGTGGTCGCTGTCCTGGGTTCTGCGGCACGTGGAGTCACTCGCCTTTCTACCGCCGGGGTGCTAGCGGCTGCCTCCCAGCCGGTGACCACCGTCGTGGGCGTGATCGTTGTTGCCGCAGCGTGCCTTGTTCTTGCTGGCGTGCTGGTCCTGCTGGCCAGGCGGCGCCGGCGTCGCCGCGAGGATGAGTTCTCCGCCGTTTCCGGGCCGGCAGGGCCGTGGTGGGCGCGGGTTCTCGCCATGCTTGCCGCCCTGGCCTTGCTCGCCCTCCCTGTCGCCGCTGTTGTTGTGGCTGTCCGCGGCCGGCACGGCGGACGGCGGCCAGGAGCGGCTCCAGCACCCGTGATACCGGTCATGCCGCGCCTATCTGGCCCGCCGCCGTCTACCGGGGAGGTCGAGACAGCTGTCCTGCTAGTTGCCGTGGCGGCGGTGACCGTCGTGGCGGTGGTCATGCTGCGGCTGCGCCACCGGCGGCGTTCAGCGGGGGCACCGCATGTGCGGGTTGCGGAGCTGTCGCCGCTGGCAGTGGCGGTGGCCGCGGGGAGTGCGGCGTTCGGTGCCACGGCCGGCGTCCGGGAGGCGATCATCGCCTGCTACGCCGCGATGGAGAACTCGCTGGCTGCCGCCGGGTCCCCGCGCCGGGCTGCGGATACCCCGGAGGAGCTGCTGAACCGTGCGGTGGGGAGCGGGGTCATCAGGACGCCGGCTGCCCGGCGGCTCACCGCGCTGTTCCGGGAGGCGCGGTTCAGCCCGCATGAACTCGCCGACGCCCAGCGGCAAGCGGCCAGGGCCGCCCTCGCCGACATCAGCCGCGACCTGTCAGGCGCGTCATGACGGTGGTGATGATCTCGCTGGCCGGGACAATCATGCTCGCGGCCGGGTATGCGGTCGGTGGGCAGCTGGGGCTGTTCGCGGTTGTGGCGCTGGCCGCCGTCGTGGGGCTGCTGGCGGCCCGGCTGCGGATTCCCCCACCTCCATCCCGGCCGTCGCCGGCGCGGCATGAGCAGCATCCGAACGCGGCATTCGCCGCCTACCGGCGCATCGAAAGCGCGCTGGACCAGGCACGGATGTCGAGACGGCTTTTTGACCATGCGGCCAGGCCATTGTTGCAGCGGCTGCTCGCCGCACTGCTCGCCGACCGCCGCCGCGTGGACATGGCCAATGACGGGAGAGCCGCCCGGGCGGCGCTTGGGGACGATTTGTGGCCGCTCCTCGATCCAGCGCGACCCGCGTCCAATGACTCGTGGGAGCCCGGTGTCAGTGAGCAGACCCTCGCCCGGATTGTTGACCGCCTGGAGGACCTGTGACGATCAGCGAAACGGCCAAGCGGTGCGCGGAAATCCTCGACGAAGTTGAACGCGTGATCGTCGGCAAGCGGGAAGTGCTGCGCCTGGTCCTGCTGGGCATCCTGGCCGGCGGGCATGTGCTGCTGGAGGACCTGCCAGGGCTGGGGAAGACCGTGATGGCCCGCTCGTTCGCGCACGTCCTCGGCCTGGAGTTCAGCCGCATCCAGTTCACCCCTGACCTGCTGCCCGCCGATGTGACCGGCGCGCAGGTGTATGACCAGCGGACCGGGGAGATCGTGTTCCGGCCCGGGCCGGTGTTCACCAACCTGCTGCTCGCCGACGAGATCAACCGGACCCCGCCCAAGACGCAGGCCGCCCTGCTGGAGGCCATGGCCGAACAGCAGGTCACCGTGGACGGCCAGACCCGGCGGCTGCCCCAGCCGTTCATCGTGCTGGCCACCGACAACCCGATCGAGTACGAGGGCACCTACCCGCTGCC
>DPMS01000347.1 GCA_003541285.1 Actinomycetota bacterium | reverse complement strand
GCCTGGCGATCAGCCGTTGCAGTGTGCTGGGCATGGTCTTGCGCTGTGCCCGGGGGGCGGGATGATCACGTCGATCCTGCCGCTGGCCATCTGGGCGGCGAAACGGCTGCCGGTGAACCCTTTGTCCAGCGGCAGCGCATCAATGGTGGTGGCGGCGGCGCAGGTCAGGTCAGTGCCGATCTGCCGCTCGCCGATGGCGGCGGGCACGATGGGCCAGGCGCGGACGATGCGCTTGCCCAGGTCGGTGCGGATGGCCAGGCGGAAGCCGTAGAACCATCCGGCGTGTGCGCCGTCGCGGCCGGACCGGGCGGCCAGGCTGTTGCCGGGGCCGGCCCACTGGTCTGGGCCGCGGACCCGGGAGGGGTGCTTGACCGGCAGCGCGGAGGTATCGATCTGCTGGACCGGGCGGCGGGCACGGCTGCCGCCCAGGCGGCGCGCAGTTGTCCGAAGGCGCCCCACAGCCAGCGGGTGCGGCGGTTGACCTCGGGCTGGTCAGGCAGGTGCGGGAACAGGTGGCCCCAGTTGCGGCGGATCTCTTTCCGGAAGCCGTTCTCGCTGCGGCGGCCGGGCAGGTGCCGGACCAGGGCGATCGTGAGCAGCCCGGCGCCGGCGCGGGTCCGGGACGGCGCGAGCCTACCTCGGCGCGCGGGCCCGGCGGTGCGGGCCCGGTCACATGATGATGGATGGGTTGTCCCCCGCCCGCGGGGGTGCGGCCGCTCAGTCTATGCAGGCCGTCCGCCGGTTGCCCTGCCTGGCAGGGCGCTGGCGGCCTGACAGGGTCGTGGCAGGAGCTGGCCGCAGTGGGTGCCTCATCGCAACAGCAAGAGCACCCGGACCTGGCTGGAGGACCATCCCCGCATCCGCCACGCCTTCATCCCCAAGGGTGCCAGCTGGCTGAACCTGCAGGAGGGCTGGTGGCGCATCTTCCGGCGCCAGGCGCTGGCTCGGCAGGCATTCGCGGACCCCGGCGAGATCGCCCACGCCACCCGGGTGGCCACCGCCCAGCTCAACGCCTGTGCCCGGCCCTGGATCTGGGGACGGCCCCAGCCCAAACCGCGCTCCTACCGCCGGCGTCTTGTGTCCTTCCTTTGTTCTCTGAACTTAGCTCCCGCTNNTGTCGGTATCACAGACCGCTTCGAGGATCATCGCGTGCTCGTCGTTGACGAGCCGACGGTGACGCGCGTCAGCGAAGTAAAGCGAACGGTAGGGGTCTGTGGAGTCCCAGAGCATCCGGATGAAGTTGCCGAGCCGTGGCATGTCCGCTGCGCCGAACAGGGTGAAGTGGAAACGGCGGTTCGCCGCCGTCACCGCGACAATGTCCTTTGCTTTGCTGGAACGCTCGACGTCGCGGATCGCTTCGCGCATGCGGGTGATGTCTTCCTTCCCAAGGCGGGGGATCGCGCGGGCGACCGCCTCGTCCTCGAGGAGCTCCCTGATGCGGTAGGCCTCGGTCAGCTCTTTCAGGTTGAGCCGGGCGACGAAGTACCCGCGGTTGGGCGCGTAGACCACTTGTCCCTCGGCCTCGAGAGTCTTCAGGGCTTCGCGGACGGGCACCACACTGAGCCCCAGCTCGACGGCGAGCAGCTCCTGGCGGATCTGCTCGCCCGGTCGCAGGTCGCCGCGGGCGATGCGGTCGCGCAGGTCGGTGAGGGCGGCACCCTGCGCGGTCACGATGCGGGCGGGCGGGCTCACCGGGCTCGGTTGTCCCACCAGCACCGGGCCTGGTGCGCGGCGACCAGTGATCCGGTCGCTCCCCCGGCGGTGGGCTTGGTCTGGTTTGTCTCCACCATCCCTCCACGAGGCCTTGACAATAGTCGTGGATGCTCTAAGGTCCTGGAATCGTAGATGTTCTAAGATCTTGCCCAACAACTATACCTTACCCTCGGCGTTCAATCTCCGGTAGCCGACAAGGGAGCACCGATGGCATCCGACCTGACTGGTCCCGCCCCGGCCAGCGGCTCGCGAGACTCAGACGACCAGTACCTCCTCTTGGTCGAGAGCACCCGTAGCGAGCATCGAGCCCGCACGGTCGTCGACGCGGACGGCTGCTGGGTGGTGATGGCCGATGGCCGTCGGCTGCTGGACATGCACGGCCAGTACATGTGCGTGGGGGTCGGGCATGGCCACGCCCGGATCCGCGAGGCGCTGCACCGGGCTGTCGACGGACTCGACTTCGTCTGCGAGCTCCTGGACCACGAGGGTAAGAGCCGGGCTGCAAAACTGCTCGTCGAAGAGACGATGCATCGCTCCCCGTGGTGGGGAGGCTGTCGCTTCGTCAGCTCGGGCTCTGAAGCCGTCGAGATGGCGCTGCTCGTGGCCCGCACCTACATGAACCGCCCGGTCGTGGTGGTTAGCCAGGCGTCGTACCACGGCTGGACGACCGGCGCGGCCGCCTCGACGACGCTTCCCTACCTGCGCAACGTCTTCCACGACGTGGAGACAGGCGAGGTGCGAGCCGTTCCTACCTCCCACGGGGAGTTCCATGCCGCCCCGGCGCCGCTCGGCCTCAGCACCGAGGAAGAGATCCGAGCCTGCGCCGAGGAGACCGAGCGAACCATCCGGGCCGCCGGCGTGCACAACGTCGCCGCCTTCATGCTCGAGATCTACAAGGGCGCGGGCGGGTTCCTCGTCCCCGACCTCTACGTGCAGCTGGTCCGCGAGATGACGCAGCGGCTGGGGATCCTGTGGATCGACGATGAGGTGATCGCCGGTGCCGGGCGTACCGGCCAGTGGTGGGCCTTCCAGCACTGCGGGGTCGAGCCCGACATAGTGGCCACGGCCAAAGGGATCAGCAGCTCCGCAGTTCCGGCTGGCGCGGTGATCGTGAGCAAGGACATCGCCGACTACCTGGGCAAGGGCCGCTGGGCATCGGTCAGCACGAATTCCGGACATCCTCTGGCCGTGGCTGCGGTCGCAGCGAACATCGAGCTCATGCGGGACGAGAAGGTCGTCGAGCACGTCGCCGACCTCGGCAAGTACTTCGGCGAGCGGCTGGCGGACCTCGCCGAGCGGCACCCGACCGTTGGCTCGGTCAGCGGCCGGGGCTTCGCCTGGGCAATCGAGCTGGTGAAGGACCCGTCGACCGGGGAACGGTGGATACCGCGCGACCGCTGGTACACGCCCGGGACAGACCCAGAAATGGAATTCCGGCCCGGCCAGTTCGTCGCCGACCAATGCGAGCAGGACGGTGTGCTCCTGTTCAATTTCCTGCCCAACACGGTCACGTTGGCACCACCACTCGCGCTAAGCCGCGACGAGCTGGACCTGTCGCTCGCCTCGCTTGACCGGGCCCTCTCAGAGCTGGATCAGTACACCGCCCGCATCACCACAAAGGAGCGCTGACCGATGTCCGCAGAACATCAGTCCGCCGGGCCGCTCCCTGCGACCCCCGCCCTCAAGGCCAACGCAGTCGGCCTTGCCCGTGTGATCGCCTACACGGCCGCCTTCATCGGTCCCGCGGCGTCGATCGCGCTCGGGCTCGTGGCCGCCATCTCCTTCGCCGGCTATGCCACGCCGCTGGTAGTGCTCCTGTCGTTCATCGCCGCACTCTGCGCGTCTGTCACGGTAGGCCAGTTCGCAAAGCGCCTTCCGAGTGCCGGGTCCTTCTTCACGTATAACTCCACTGCTCTGGGGCAGCCGACCGGGTTCGTCACCGGGCACCTCCTCACCTTCGCCTACATCGTGTTCGTGCCAGCCGGTGCCGCAGCGAGCGGCACCTTCTTCTCTGCCTTCTTCCACGACGCCTTCAACGTGAACATCAACGAGAACGTGCTGCTCGTCATCGTGGTGCTGTTCATCATGCTCCTCGCCTACGAGGGCATCTCAACGTCAGCGTCGGTCGATCTCATCGTCCTCACGTTCGAGCTCGCGGTGATCGTCGCCCTGGCAGCCACCATCCTCGGGAAGGGCGGCCCGGGCCCCGCCGGGTGGCACCTATTCGACCCGGGCAACTCGCTGCATCACCGTTTCAGCGATCTCAGCCTGGCAATGGTCTACACGGTCGTCATCTTCACCGGCTTCGAGTCCGGAGCGGTACTCGCCGAGGAGTCGCGCAACCCACGGCGCATCATCCCTCGGGGACTCCTCGGTGCGGTGACCGTAGTCGGCCTCTTTTACCTCTTCGTCTCCTACAGCGAGATGCACGGCGTCGCTCCCCGCCAGCTCAACGCGTTCGTGAGCAGCCCCAGCCAGCTGAACTTCCTCACCGGCCGCTACTGGTCGTCCAGCGTGCTGTGGCTCATAGACCTGGTGGTGGCGCTGAGCACTCTGGCGTTCACGATCTCCACGTTCAACTCCGGCGCCCGGCTGCTATTCGCCATGGGCCGTGAGCGGATGCTGCCCCGGCAGTTCGCCGCCGTCTCCAAGCGCCGGACCCCGCACGTGGCCATCGCGGCGATCGCTGCGCTGGCGCTGGTGGTGGCACTGCCGATGTCCTTGAACTCGGGCGGGTTCCTCGCCTTCGCCTACCTCGGCGGCGTCGCCGGGATCGCCTTCATCATCGTCTACATCAGCGCCTGCGTCGGCCTGGTGGTGATCGTCAACCGGCAGTGGCGCAGCGAGCGCAAGATCTTCACGCACATCGTGGTGCCGGTCATCGCCGCCGGGCTCTTCTGCATCCCACTCGTCGGCACCTTCTATCCGGTACCGGCCTCGCCGTACGACATCCTCCCGTACATCGCCCTGGCATGGCTCGTCATCGGGATCGTGGCCGCGGTAGTGATCCGCCGGAAGCGCCCGGAACTCCTGGCGGCGATCGGGCGCGTGTTCATCGAGGCCGAGCCCGACGAAGGGCAGATACCAGTCGCCCTGGGGACGGCGGCGCCCACCGCCGACCCTGGAGAGGCCCCACCAGCCTGACGCACTCCGCCGTACGGGCGGGCGGAGCAGCACCAGCGCGCACTCTCCCTCTAGCGCGCACTCTCCCTCTCGCCACCGGGCACGGCATCCAACTCGTCCTGTTCTTGGCGCTGGACATCGCCGGGACTTCTACGTCTGGTCGATCGTCGGCGTCAGCCGCGTCACCGTAAGTGCTGGTCCGTGCCGCGC
>DPMS01000100.1 GCA_003541285.1 Actinomycetota bacterium | reverse complement strand
GCCATCAGCTTGTAGGCCGGGTCGAACGGCAGCGTGGCCAGCCGGGGCAGCCCCTCGCGGGTGGCCTCGATGTCCAGGCCGGCCTTGTGGCCGAGCACCAGCAGGGCGCCCTCGGTGGGATCGCCGACGACCTTGCCGTCCACCAGGTTCGCGTCGCTGGCAATGACGTAGGGAAGGATCGCGTCCTCGATGCTGGCGGAGGTGCCCGCCGCGTGATGCACCTGGCCGCCCAGGCCGTAGCCGGTGCCGGAGATCGTGTACCGGTCGGTCGGGTCCACCACCTCCACGGCGGTCATCTGGTTCATCGTCAGCGTGCCGGTCTTGTCGGAGTTGACCGCCGAGGTGAACCCCAGTGTCTCCACGGAGGGGAGGTCCTTGACGATCGCGTTGCGCTTGGCCAGGTCGACGCCGCCGAGCGACAGGATCGTCTGCGACACGGTGGGCAGCGCCTCCGGGATGGCCGCGATGGCCAGCGACACCGCGCTGACGAACAGCGCGTCCCAGGCCAGGCCACGCTGCCGGCCAAGGACGAACATCACGACCATGGTGAGCCCGGCCGCCGCCACGATCCACAGGGTGAGCGTGTCGAGTTCCTTGTCCAGCGGTGACTTCTCCCTGGCGGTGGCCGACAGCATCCCGGAGATCTTCCCCAGTTCGGTGCCGGCGCCAGTCCCGGTGACGATCATGGTGCCGCTGCCATGGGTGACCGGCGTGTTCATGAACGCCATGTTCGTCTGGTCGCCCGGTCCCAGGTGATCGCCGGACAGCGGGTCCGTGCCCTTGGCCGTGGGCACGCTCTCCCCGGTCAGCGCCGACTCGTCGACCTGCAGCGAACTGGCCGCGATGATGCGGCCGTCCGCCGGCACCTGATCCCCGGCGGTGATGAGCACCACGTCGCCGGTGACCAGTTCCTCGGCCGGGATCTGTGACTCGGTGCCGTCCCGGCGCACCCTGGCGGTCGCCTTCATCATCGACTTGAGCGCGTTCATGGCGCTCTCGGCCTTGCCCTCCTGCCGCATCCCCAGCACGGCGTTCAGCACCGTCAGCAGCGCCAGCATGACAGCGGTGGCCCATTGCTGGACCACCAGGGACACCGCGGCGGCGGCGACCAGGATGATCTGCATGTAGCTGCGGTACTGGCTGATGAACCGGAGCCAGCCCGGCTTCGGCTTCTCTTCCGGGAGCGCGTTCGGCCCGTTCGCGGCCAGCAACTGCGCCGCCCGTGCGTCAGTAAGCCCGTGCTCCGGGTCGACATGCAGGGCCGCGGCCACCTCATCGGGGGAACGTCTGTACCAGCTCTCCCCGGCCGCGGCCGCTGGCCCGGCAGGACCTGCCTGGACAGCCATCGTTATGCCTCCATTCCGGCTTTTCCGGTCTTGGCATGCGCGGCTGCATACGGGTCAGCGGGGGCATCCTTGGGCGCCTCGTCCTCCAGTTCGGCCTTGACAGTGAGCAGTTCCTGCCGCGCCTGCTCGCTCACCACCGGGTACTTGGGGTCGATTTCCATCAGCGTGTGCGCGATCACCGCCGCCGCGCAGATACGCGCGAACCATTTGCGGTCCGCTGGGATGACGTACCACGGCGCCCAGTCCGTGCTGGTCGCGGACAGCATCTCGGAGAACGCCCGCTGATAGTCGTCCCACCACTGGCGTTCCCGCGCGTCAGCCGAGGAGAACTTCCAGTTCTTCTCGGGCAGGTCGATCCGTTTCAGGAAACGGGTCCGCTGCTCCTCCTTCGACAGGTTGAGCAGCAACTTCACCACCTTGAAGCCGTTGTCGGACAGGTAGCGCTCCCAGTCGTTGATCTCCCGGTAACGGCGGGCCCACACATCCTTGCCTTTCGCCTCCTTCGGCAGCTTCTGCCGGTCCAGGTTCTCCGGGTGCACCCGCACCACGAGCACTTCCTCGTAGTGGGACCGGTTGAAGATCCCGATGTCGCCACGCGCGGGCAGGCGGCGGGCGTACCGCCACAGGAAGTCGTGGTCGAGTTCCTCAGCGGAGGGCACCTTGAAGTTGCTCACGTGCACGCCTTGCGGGTTCACACCGCTCATCACATGCCGGATCGTCCCGTCCTTGCCCCCGGCGTCCAGTGCCTGCAGGCACACCAGCACCCCGTAGGTGTCCTGGGCAGCCAGCCGCGCCTGATAGTCAGCCAGCAGCGCGATACCGGTCCGCAGGAGGTCGGGGCCGTCCTTCTTCTTGTTCAGGAAGTCCGCCTTGTAGCCCGGGTCATAGTCCTTGGCCAGGTTCACCTCCGAGCCCGGTTTGACGCGCAGCGGCTTGATGAGTTCCGCGAGGCGTTGCGCCCTCTTGTCGGCCATCGCCGGTCTGTCCTCTCTCCGTCGGCGCGGACGTCGGGGGCGGTCACCCGCCCGGCCTGACTGCGCGCACTGCTGGCCCTCCCATCCTGACGCCGCTGCCCGGTGCCGGACCTCCCTCCTGGCGAGTGATCCGCCCGCAGTCAGGAGGCGCCCTGCCCGGCTGCGCCGGGCACCAGGCCCCAGGCCCGCCGCTGGCGCTCGACGGCCTCCGCGGCCCGGCGCACTTGCTCGGCTACCAGGCGCCGCTGCGCCCATACCGCCTCACGGCGCCGCAGGGCATGCTCGATGGCGAGCAGTTCCTGCTCGGCGGCTGGCAGGCCGTACGCCTCGCTGACCATGCGTGCCAGGTCAGCGCGGTAGTCGTGGCCGCGGGCGGCGAACATCCCTGGCGTGATGTCCATCGCGTTCTTCACGTCCACCAGGGTGAGCACGAACGTGGTGATCGGATACCAGGTCGCCAGGCGCGATACCCCGGGTGGCCGGGTGCCGGCCGGGCCCAGCCAGCCGGGCCGCTGGATGGCCAGGACGGGCTCGAAGCGTGTGATCGGGTCTTCGTGGTGGGACAGCAGCAGGTACCGGCGGCGGGCGCGGTCCTCCGCCGGGAGGGCGAGCCACTCGGCGTAGGAAGCGACCTCGGCCACCTCGCCATCCGGATCGGTGCGCTGCGGGTCGAGGCGCCACTGCTGAGCCCACTTGCTGCCCGCCGGGGTGCCCAGGAACAGCGCCCGGTCCATGCCGACCCGGTGCAGTCCGGAAGCCCCCTCGTGCAGGAAGGCGTCCTGCATCGTGTGCGCGCCGAGGGATTCGCCGAAACCTACCAGCCGGGGCCGCTGGCCCTCGGGCAGGCCCCGCAGCCGCCATTCGAGGGCATGCAGCAGCGCGCGGTTCTGCTCCCGGCCCATCCCGACCCGGTCGAGGGACAGAAACGAGGGCCGCAGTGAGTACTGGAGCGCCACCGTGGCGCAGTCACCCCGGGTCAGGTATTCGAGCGTCTCGATCGCGACATAGTTGACATACCCACTGCCAGTGGGCGAGGCGACGCACAGCACCGACCGCTCGAACGCGCCGAGCCGGGCCAGATCCTCCATCACCAGGTCGACCCGGACGTCCACGGTCTGCCCGGATGCCAGGCCGGCGAACGCACGCACGGGCGCCTTCACCGCCGCGATCGGCGTCCCGGTCGCCTCGGCGATCTCCTGCCTGCTCAGGACCATGTTGACGAACCGGGTACCTTCGCGCGACAGGCTGTCCCACGGGACCGCTGACGCAGAGCAGCCGCTGACGGTCACCGAGTCCGGCGCGCTCGTGTAGGCGGCATCGATCGCGGACCCGCCGGCTTCGGCGCGGCGGTCGATGTACTCCACGGCGCCGCCCAGCCCGGCCAGGGTCACGCCGAGCGCCGCGGTGTGACCTATCAGGCCGCCGAGCGGGCCAGCGCCGGGGGCCACCCTGCGTATCCCGGCCGACAGCCCACGGGCGAACGCGCCTTCTGCCAGGGCCAGCACATGCAGGCCCCCGGTGACCGCGGCGCCGAGCAGCAGCGACTTCGCCACCGGCGGCAACGGCGGCCCCTGCGGCGCGGTCTTCCCTCCGGCCAGCTGGCCGGTCAGCGGATCGGTGGCAGGTGCGAGCCGGGCAGCTTCCGCCTCCGCATCTGCGTGGTAGCGGTAGATCTGCCACCCGGCGAGCACGGTGCCGGCCAGCAGGCCACCCC
>DPMS01000062.1 GCA_003541285.1 Actinomycetota bacterium | reverse complement strand
GGGTGCATGGTCGGCAGCAGCACTGCCTGGGCGCCGATCCGGTTCATCTCCTGCCGGATGATCTCGATGACCTTGGCGCGCACCCGGATGGCCAGTGGCAGCAGCGAGTAGTGCCCCGCCATCAGCTGCCGGATGTACCCGGCGCGGAGCAGCAGCCGGTGGCTCGGCGCCCCGGCGTCCGCCGGGTCTTCCCGCAGGGTCGGGATATGCATCTGTGACCAGCGCATGAATGCCGGCTTCCTCGTCGTGGTTATGGGTCTTTCCCGCGCGTGCTGCCTGCCCGGCACGCAGCAGGTGGGAGACACCGAGCTTAGTCGCGGTTACCCGGTGCCTGCTTGAGTGCTGGGTCCAGGCGGCCAGGATCCAGCGGCGGCGCGCTGACCGGGCAGCAGGTGAGGCATTCCGGCTCCGGCACCGGGTGGTCGTCCTCCGGGCGCAGCACCGAGTTGTCAATCGTCACCGCGGACGCCGCGGCCGCGGCCACGAGCAGGCCCGCGCAGATCACCATGGCGGCCCGGAACCCGCTCTCCAGCAGGGCAGGTTTCCGGTAGGCGGCACCGGTCAGCCCGACCGCGAGCGGAAGCCCGGCCACGGCCAGCAGGCCCGCTGCCCGCGCCACCGCGTTGTTGACCCCGCTGGCGACCCCTGCGTGACGGACATCCGCGCTGGCGAGCACGGTGGCGGTCAGCGGAGCGACCGTCGCCGACATCCCCAGCCCGAACAGCACAACGGCTGGCAGCACGTCAGCCACGTAGGAGGCGTCCGGCCCTATCCGGGTGGCCAGGAGCAGGCCGGTGCCGGTGACCAGCGGGCCGGCGGTCATCAGCCAGCGTGGGCCGATCCGCTGCGCGAGCGCACCGGCGCGCGAGGACAGCACCAGCATCAGCAACGTCGCGGGCAGCAGCGACACCCCCGCTGCCAGCGGCGAGAACCCGGCGACCACCTGGAGGCTGAGCACGAGCAGGAAGAGCATGCCGCCGAGCGCGCCGTAGACGAGGAAGGTCACCACGTTGACGGCGGTGAACTGGCGCGAGGCGAACACGTCCAGCGGCAGCATCGGTGCCACCGGTGACCCGGGACGGCCACGGCGGCGTTCCAGGAGCACGAAACCGGCTCCCGCGGCCACGCCCACCGCGCCGCTCACCGCCGCCCTGGCCGCGCCGTGGGCGGGGGCTTCGATAAGCGCGTCGGTGAGGCCGGCCAGGGCAAGCGCGGCCAGTGCCGCGCCGGCCATGTCGAACTTGCCACTGGCCAGGGGGTCGCTCGACTCCGGTACATGCCGTGCCGTCACCGCCACCACCGCCGCTGCCAGCGGAAGGTTGAGCAGGAAGATCCACCGCCAGCCGGCGGAGCCGACGATCCAGCCGCCCAGGAACGGGCCGATCGCGGCGGCGACCCCGCCCAGGCCCGACCACGCGCCGATGGCCCGCGGCCGGTCGTTCGCGAAGAACGTGGCCTGGATGATGGCCAGCGACCCGGGCGTGAGCAGCGCGCCACCGATCCCCTGCAGGGCGCGGGCGGCGATGAGCATGCCGATGTCCAGGGACAGCCCGCACAGCGCGGAGGCAAGCGCGAACCACACCACCCCGATGAGGAAGATCCGGCGCCGCCCGAGCCGGTCACCGAGCGAGCCGCCGATGAGGATCAGCCCGGCCAGGGTGAGCGTGTAAGCGGTGACGGTCCACTGCAGGCCCGCCAGCGAGGTCCCCAGATCCCTGCCGATGGTCGGCAGCGCGACGTTCACCACGGTGCCGTCGAGCAACGCCATGCTCGATCCCAGCACCGCGGCGGCCAGCACCCAGCGTCCCCGGGGCTCTGCCAGCCGGACGCTGCCCGGTGCCTGCGCGATCACGGACGCCACCGTCCGATCGTCTCACCGCCGCACGCAGCAGGCCACCACCCGGCGGGGCGGCCCGCCCGGCCATGATCGCGGGCGATTCCCGGCGAATTGCACACCGGATCGTCCGTGATCATGGATACGGTGCCATCGGGTGGCATCGCGGCACCGGCCCGGCGCCCAGGACGCGGAGGGACTTCCCGTGCGGTACCAGGTGCGGCAGAAGATGTTCTCGATCGGCAATGACTTCTGGATCACCGATGAGCAGGGCGGTCGCGCATTCCTCGTCGACGGCAAGCGGCAATCTCATCGACATGGAGTTCACCATCAGTGACGGCAGCCGGACGGTGGCCCGGATCTCGCGGGCATGGTTCCGGCTGCGCGACACCTACGGCGTGGAGACCGCTCCCGGCGAGGACGATGCCCTGCTGCTGGCCGCGGCGGTCTGCCTCGACCGCATCCATCATGACGAGCAGCAGCGCCACTGACCGGCGCCGCCGCCGCCGGCATTCACCCGGAAAGCACGGCCACCACCAGCGCCGACATCTTCGAGCCGGTCAGCGAGCCGAGCACGGCGACCCTTGCCCCGCGGGTGACCGCGCTCGCTGCCACCGGGCTGCCTGCTTTCCGGTAGGCAGTCGAGGACTGCTCGGCGACGGTCACCGTCTGGCCACCGGGACCGGTCAGCGTGAAGCTCGACGAGGACACGCTGCCGACGGTTCCGGCGACCACACTGCCGAACGGGGACATGATCCGCCCGGCCCCCGGCCCGGGGCCGAAGCCGGGTGGCATCGAAATGGCCCATGACCAGCCAGGGGCAGCCACCTGCACCCCGCCTGGACCGAACACCTGAGCCGGAGTCACCACCCGCAGCCCGCCTGGAACTGCCTGGATAACCCCCATCCGCGCATGGATCTGGCGGGGCGGCCCGCCCGGGCCGACCACGACAGGCCCCATCGCACCGAACGGGGCCCGCACGGCGACGACGGATGGCGAAGATCCCGTGGCCAGNNGGCCAGGACAACCGACAGCGCGACGACCGCACCCGCCAGGACGGCCGCCACCACCCAGCCGGCCGCCCGGCTGGTGAGTGCCGTCCGGACGGCCGCGCCGCGGTGATGCTGTTCCGGCTGCCCGGCCACCGGCGTCGTGACCGGCGAGGTCGTGCCGGGCTCCTGGGGCGCGGCGGGCTCCTGGCTGACCGGGTGCTCCTGCTCGTCCACGTCAGCACCCCTCACTGTCGGTCGTGCGGCTGCCGCTGGTGTGGTGGTTCACGTTGTCGTTCCTTATGGTCAGGGTTGATGACTGTCTGGACACCATCATCGGCGGCGCATGTCAGGGCACCGCGCGGATTGTGTGTGAGTTCAGTGTGAATATCCCGGCCCCCGCCGTCAGCACGGCCGGGTACCCGCGTCCGGGCTGAACCGGCTCCCGGGTAGCCCGGCCCGGATCGCCCGTGGCAACCTGGGACCGGACAGAGGCGGGCGACGATCGGTGAGGGAGCGGGCATGGAGCCGATGCCGGAGGACTGGGAGCGGGCCGTCGCTGTGGTCGCCCATCCCGATGACCTGGAATACGGGGCTGCCGCCGCGGTCGCCCGCTGGACCGGCCAGGGCAAGCATGTCGCCTATGTGCTCGCCACCAGGGGCGAGACCGGGATCGAGGGCATGGCCCCGGGCGTGGTCGGCCCGTTGCGCGTGGATGAGGAGCGGCGTAGCGCCGCCGTCGTCGGGGTGAGCGAGGTGGACTTCCTCGACCATCCTGACGGGCTGGTGGAGTACGGCGTGCCGCTCCGCCATGACCTGGCCGCCGCGCTCCGCCGTCACCGGCCGGAGGTGGTCATCACCATGAACTTCGACCTCACCTGGGGTGAGGAGGGGCCGGTCAACCACGCCGATCACCGGGCGGTTGGCCTGGCCACGCTGGACGCATGCCGGGACGCGGCGAACTCGTGGCTGTTCCCCGACGCGGGCCCGGCCTGGAACGGGATCAAGGCGATCTACGTCGCCGCCTCCGGTGACCCCACTCATTTCGTGGACACCACCGCCACGATCGAGGCCGGCATCGCCTCACTCCGCGAGCACAAGGCCTACCTCGACGGCCTGGGCGGCGACTTCGACCCCGGCGAATTCCTGCGCGACATGGCCGGCTTCGTCGGCCTCGGTGCCGGCTGCGAGTACGCGGTGGGACTGCGGCGCTACAGCGCCTGAACGCAGCCGCCCGCCCCGGGCACCGTGACCTGCTATCACGCCGCCGGGGCGCGGCGGCCCGGCAGCGGGCCCCGGCCCTACCTGGCGGCGAGGACCACCCAGACCTGGCCGGAAGCGAAGGTCATCGGCTGGCCGGAAGCCGTCGTGAAGGTGGTGCCGCCGTTGGCGTCCGGCCGCGACCAGTGCGCCGTCCACGCCTTGCCATCGCGCAGGACCAGCGCTGTGCCCGATCCGGTGCTCTCGGCGTAGGGGGGCCGGCTGCCGTACTCGATGAACCGCGAGGTGCGCACCGTCGTGTACTGGATCACCACGGTGGCGGCGGACAGCCGCCCGCCATCGGTGGTGACAGCCGGGGCCCCGTCCATGCTCACCAGCCAGCGCCCCTTCGCCGGCGACCAGCTGAAGCGGAACGAAGTCATGGGGTAGGACACCGACGCCGACCGGGTGGCCTTGCCGCCAGCGGGCGCCGGCCCGAACCGGAAGCCGATGTCGTGCGCGATGCTCGCCTTGGGGGCCTGCGCCAGCAACTGCTTGGGGTAGGCGTAGAGGTTGTAAGGGGCGATGCGGTTGGTGCCACGGAAGTACCCGCCGGCGATGCCGGCGTACAGATCCACGATCCGGGCGGTCCGGTGGATGTAGGGGAGCAGCGTGTTCGTCGCGCCTGAGTAGGCGAACGCGGGCCGCCCGAACTGGCGCAGCAGTTCTATGTCGTCTTCCCGTGCGCTGCGCACAGGTCCGACCACCCGTGGCAGATGAGTCGAGAAGATCGCCATCAGCCGGCTCAGCCCACCCTCGACCGGCAGGGCGTAGATGATGTCCGCCCGGGTCAGTCCGGTCTGCGGCCGCGCGTACACGATGTTGTCGATCTTCACCGCAAGCACCGGCTTCAGCCTGGACACGGGCTCGCCGGTGAACGGAGACACTAATGGCAGGCTAGGGGAGGGTGTGGCGGTGGATGCGGTCTGATTAGCAGGCGTGGTTCTCCCGGTCAGCGCGAAAATCGCCCCGACCACCAGGCCGGCCACCACCACGACCACCGCCGCGACCACGAGGGCGGTCTTCTGCCTGTGCCGGGTCCACTCCATGGTGCCACTCCCACCGTTAAGCGGCATTAGATGCCCATCCGGGCACCCTGACTCCTGCTGCCAGTGTGCATCGCGGTGCCCTGCCCTGACCTGTGACAAATGGCCGCAGACCGATTGCCATTGGTCACCGGCGCTCGCGCTGCCCGCCCAGGCGAGCAGGTCTGGCCGGCCGGCAGGAAGACGCTGCGCAGGTACCCGACCCGGGATACCTGTGGAAACCACATGTTTGCCGGGCGTTTCCCCAGCGGGCTGCCCGATCTAGCGGGCGGCGGCACGAGGGCGGGTCATGCCGTCTCGTCCTCCGGTTCGATGCCGTGCTGGCGGAGCAGTGCACGGAGACGCTCGATCTCCTCGCTCAGCTGCTGGCACTTTTCTGCCAGGGACGGCAGGCCCGGGTGCGCGGCTTCCCACTCCTGCCGGCGAGCGGCCTTCTCGGCGAGCAGTTCCTTTTCCCGGTCGCGCAGCGATGCGGCCTGTTCGTACTCCTGGGCGCCGACGGCGGTCTCTCTCTCGCCACGGACCCGCTCGATCTGCTGATCGAGGCCGCCCGTGTCCGGCCCCGTGCCCACACGCTGCTCGATGGCCGACAGACGCGAACCGATCATGTTGACATCGGCCTCCAACCGGGACAGCAGCCGACGTTCCCCCGGACCGGGCGGCCCGGTGTGGGCTGTCACCGGCTCCTCGCCCCGGTATCCGTGCAGGAGCTGGATCACCTGCTGGCGCACCCGGTTCAGGTCCGCGCCCAGCTTGACCAGCACCTGGGCGGCCACCCCCTCGCCCTCACGGATGAGGCCGAGCAGGATGTGCTCGGTGCCGATGTAGTTGTGCCCAAGCTGCAGGGCCTCACGCAAGGAGAGTTCGAGCACCTTCTTGGCCCGGGGGGTGAACGGGATGTGGCCCGACGGTGCCTGCTGGCCCTGGCCGATGATCTCCTCAATCTGCTGCCGGACAGCGCCCAGGCTGATCCCCAGCGATTCCAGGGCCTTGGCGGCTACGCCCTCCCCCTCGTGGACCAGGCCGAGCAGGATGTGCTC
>DPMS01000593.1 GCA_003541285.1 Actinomycetota bacterium | reverse complement strand
GCTCGCCCACCTGGCCACCCTCACCCGCAGCCAGGTCCGATTCCCCGGCACCCGCGCGGACATCCCCGTGCTCACCGAACCCACCAGCGAACAGCGCCAGGCCTTCCACCTCATCGGAGCCGCCATCCCGCTCACGTTGAAGTAGCCAGGACACCCACCCGCGCTCGGCGGTAAAACCGCACCCGGCTACCAGACCACCCGTAGCCTCGGGCTAGGTTGTGCGGGAAGATCGATTCAGGAGCCGTAGCGCCGGGCCGGCGAACCAGGTGCCGTAGCGTTGGGCCGTCCAGCCGCGGTCGTTAGTGAGCCGGTCGAAGACGGCGGGGTCCATGAGCAGCCAGACGGTGTCGATGGCCCGCGTGCGGTTGATGTTGGCCCGGAGTGGTGCCCGGGTGGTGAGCCCGTCGACGATCCATGCGGCGGTCACCGAGCGCTGGGCCTTTAGCCGTGCGACCTTGGGCAGGAACTCTCCCGCGGTCGCCGCCTGCTGAACCCGGCCCAATTCAGCAGGCTCCCAGGTCCACGATCTTCACCATCTTCGAGGGCACGTCCGAGATCCAGCGAATGATCATCGGCCGTGCGGTCACCGGCCTGGATGTGCGGTGATGGCCGGGCGGGGTCAGCGCAGCGCCGGGTAGCCGACGTAGTTCTCCGCCAGGCTGGTCGCTGCCGCCCGTGAAGCCGTGACATAGCGCAGCTGCGCCAGCTGGAGTTCGGTGGTCATCGGGTCGCCGTCGGGCGCAATATGCAGCATCGAGGTCATCCACCACGAGAAGTGGGTGGCCCGCCAGACCCGNNCCGCATCGGCGCGCTCACGAAGCTGCGCATCGGCGTGATGCTCTTGTCGAGCACCGGCCCTTCCTTGAGTTCCCAGCCAGGCAGCGCGAACCGGCGCTGCAGCGCATCCCAGATCCGGGCATCCGGCCACGCCTCGATCTTCTCGTCCGGGGGAACCTGCAGGTAGAGCCGGCTGATGTGCGGGGTGCGCAGGCTGTGCAGGGCGAAGCCATCAGGGTGGTGCGCGTAGATCAGCTCGTCGGTGGAAGGCGGGACGTCGGCCAGGATGCCCAGCCAGGCGTACGGGTACTCCCGCTCCCGGACGGTCAGCAGGCCGGCCGGGATGGCAGGCCGGCAGATGCCATGGAACCCGTCGCAGCCGGCGATGACGTCGCAGACGACCTCGCGCCGCTGACCGTCAGCGGTCGTGTAGGACAGCACCGGCCGGTCGGTGTCAAGGCCAGCCACCGCGGTATCGGTGATCTCGAATTCGATCGAGCCGCCATCGGCCAGCCGCCGGGCGATCAGGTCCTTGACCACCTCGGTCTGCGCATACACGGTGACGGTGCGGCCGCCGGTCAGGTCACGGAAGTCGATGTGCTGGCGTTCACCGGCGAATTGCAGGTAGATCCCGCCGTGCTCCAGCCCTTCGGCGTCCAGCCGCTGCGCGAGGCCGGCCTCGCGCAGCAGCCGGACGGCGCCATCTTCCAGCACCCCGGCACGCTGCCGCGCCTCGCAATAGCTCCGGCTGCGGGTTTCCACCACCACCGAATCAATGCCGCGCAACGCCAGCAGATGGGAGAGCAGCAAGCCGGCCGGGCCGGCGCCGATGATGCCTACCTGAGTGCGCATGTCCTGCCACGTGAAGGGTTGAGGGGATACGGGACCGGGACGGGCCTAGAAGGGGTACTGTGCGGTCTCGCCCTGGATGGTGACCCAGCGGGTGTCGGTGAACGCGTCCAGGTTAGCCGTCCCGCCGAAGCGCGCGCCGGTGCCGGAGGCGAAGATCCCGCCGAATGGCGTGTTCGGCGCGTCATCGACGGTCTGGTCGTTGATGTGGACGATGCCGGTGGGTATCCGGCGCGCCAGGTCCAGGCCCTTCATCACATCCCGGGTGAGGATGCCCAGGGACAGGCCGTACTCGGTGTCGGCGGCCAGCTTGGCCGTCTCGTCGGCGGTCGAGAAGCGGATCACCGGGGCGACCGGCCCGAACACCCCGCTGGCGTAGGCGGGCATGCTCGGTGCGACGTTGGCCAGCACGGTGGGCTTGTAGAAGAGCCGGTCGTAGGTACCCAGCGCGGCGGCGATGCCGGCGGGCGACGCGATGCCGGTGCGGCCAAGTTCCGCCCCGGTCGCCGGCTCGGTGACCGGGGCCTCGCCGTCGGCGGCCTGCTTCCAGCCGCTGGAGTGGACCTTGCCGCGCCAGGTGGATTCATCCAGGAACGTCACGGGGCACTCCTCGGCCTGCCACCAGAAAGTTCGGCTTGCGAACAGTAGTTCATAGAACGAACATGGCGAATCTAGGTGACCGCGCAGCCGGGTGTCAATGCGTCCGCCGAAGATGGCTGCCGCTGCCGGGCAGTGCGGGAATGCCCCAGAACCGCCCTGTTCGGCGGGGTAGGCGAGCCCGGCCGATCATGCTACGCCTTATACATGGATCAGTACCCACTCCCAGTGCCGCCGATCACTGCCAGTGGCGCCGTGCATGCTGATAGTGACGCGATCGCGACGGTGGCCGCCCGCGCGGAGGCGGAAGCGATCTCGCTGGTCTGGTTTCTCTATGCCGATCACGGCGGGATCATCCGCGGCAAAGCGGCCGCGGCCCCGCTGCTGCGGGCCCGGATGGTCACCGGGATCGGCCACACCGTCGCCATGATGGCGATGTCGATGCTGGATCACCTACAGCCGGTGGCGGGGATGGGCCCGGTCGGCGAGGTCCGCATCATGCCGGACCCGGCCACCTTCGTTCCGCTGCCCTATGCGCCGGGGGCGGCCGCGATGCTGGCCGATCTCGTCCAGCCCGGCGGCGAGCCCTGGGAGGCGTGCGCCCGCACCTATCTCAAGCAGGCCATCGCCGACCTGGCCGCGGAGGGATACGCGGTGACCGCCGCGTTCGAACCGGAATTCACGCTCGGGCGCCGCGAGGCCAGCCCGGACGGGGGACCTGACCGGCTGGTGCCCGCCGACGACAGCCTGTGCTACTCGGCCACTGGCTTCCACCTTGCCCATGACTACACGATCGACCTGCTGGGCGCCCTGCAGGCGCAGGGACTCACGGTGGAGCATTACTACCCCGAACTCGGCCATGGGCAGCAGGAGATGTCGGTCCGCCACGCGCCCGCCCTGCGCGCCGCCGACAATCACGTGCTGTACCGCGAGACGGTGCGCGGGGTCGCGTTCCGCCGTGGCATGTGGGCCAGCCTGGCCCCCAAGCCCATCCCCGGCCAGGCCGGCAACGGCGCCCACCTGCACCTGTCGCTGCGTGACGTGGGCACGGACGGGCAACTGGGGGACCAGGCGGTCTTCCATGACGAGCAGGACCGGTACCGGCTGTCGGCGACCGGCTACCACTTCATCGGCGGCCTGCTCGCCCACCTGCCGGGCCTGGTCGCACTGACCTGCGGGAGCGTGAACAGCTACCGCAGGCTGGCACCCCAGATGTGGAGCAGCGCCTACAGCGTCTACGGGATGGACAACCGGGAGGCGGCGATCAGGATCTGCTCCCCGATGCGCGACGACCCGGCCGGCTCGGTGAACCTCGAGCTCAAGCCCTCCGACTCCAGTGCCAACCCCTACCTGTCGCTCGGCGCCTGCATCTACGCCGGGCTGGACGGGATCCGCCGCAAGCTGGACCCGGGGGACGCGGTCAACGTGGACCCGGCGACCCTCACCGATGCGCAGCGGCAGGCGGCCGGCGCCAGCCGGCTGCCTGCCTCGCTCGACGAGGCACTGGATGCCCTGGCCGCCGATGACCTGCTGCTGGAATCGCTCGGCGGCCTGCGCCGCCGCGCCTACCTGGCCGTGAAGCGGTCCGAGGCGGCGGCCTTCGCGGGGACTGACCCCGCCTACGAGTGCTTCGAGCACTTCACCAAGATCTGACAAGCCCGGCAAGAGGAGGATGGCCATGGCAGCCGACACCGGATCCGGTTCCCTGATCTCCGAGCGGGTGGCCGGCGGCATCCTGCCCAAGGTGCTCACCACGTTCGACATGGTGGCGATCTTCGTCGCGATCGTGTTGTTCATCACCAACGCGGCCGTCATCCAGTCGGCCGGCTCGTCGGCGTTCGGGTGGTGGATCATCGGGTTCGTCGTATTCCTGATCCCATGCGCGATCGCGACCGGCCAACTGGGGGCCATGTTCCCCGGCGAGGGATCCATCTACCTGTGGACCCATAAGGCGTTCGGCCCGTTCTGGGGATTCTTCGCGGGCTTTTGCGCGTGGTGGCCCGGGGTGCTGGTGATGGTCGCCACCGGGACCACCACCATCGCCTTCCTCGGCTACGCGTTCCCCTCGGTCAACAACTGGCCGGTGCAGGCCCAGGGCGGCCTGATCGCCGGGATGATCATCCTGTCGGCGGTGGTGGCGGTACTGCGGTTCCGGGCCACCCAGAACGTGGTCAACGTGGTCTTCCTGCTGTATGGGCTGGCGATCCTGGCGATGTTCGTGGCCGGTGTGGTGTACCTGGCCCGCGGGCACCATTCGGCGGTGAACCCGTGGGACTTCGGCACCTGGCGGCCCTCGTCCGCACACGGCCTGAACTTCACCAACTGGACCTTCTTCGGCCTGGCCATACTCGCGCTGCTGGGCGTGGAAGTCCCGCTCAACATGGGGGTCGAGGTCATCCACCCGCGCTCGATCACCCGGTACCTGCTGTGGGGCTCGGTCGTCGTGGTGGTCGCCTACCTGCTGGCCACCTGGGGCGTGATGGTCACCATGCCGGCCTCACAGGCGGCCAACATCACCGCCGTGGCCGGCGCGGTCGGCGTCGGGCTCGGCAGCGTGGCCGGGAAGATCACCGCGCTCATCCTCGCGCTCTTCTTCCTGTTCATCACCGTCGTGTACAACTACTCCTTCGCCCGGCTGATCTTCGTGTCCGGCCTGGACCGGCGGCTGCCGAAGGCCATGTCACACGTCAACCGGCACCGGGTGCCCGACACCGCGGTCTGGGTGCAAACCGCGATCGCCGGGCTGTTCACCCTGGCCGCCTTCATCGTGGTGCCGACCATCGTGGGCGGCAGTGGCGGGGTGACCGCCGAAACCAGGATCTACGACGTGCTCCAGGCGGCGATCACCGTCATCTGGTGCATCTCGATCGTGGTGCTGTTCGTGGACATCCTCATCATCCTGCGCCGCTACCAGGCCCAGTTCCAGGCGCGCAGGCTCGCCCACCCGGCGGTGTTCTGGGTGTGCTCGATCATCGGCGGGGTGGCGTCGCTGGTCGGGATCATCGCCACGCTGTCCGGTTCGTGGACCCCGCTGATCAGCAACAGCACGGGGTCGATAACCATCGCGGGCGCCACGATCGCCTACGGGACCTGGTTCTGGTGGGTTGCGGGGATCGCGGTCGCCTCGCTCGCCGTGGCCGTGCTGCTGTACCTGGTCGGCAGGCGGTCAGCGGCGCAGCCGGAGCCCGTGCTGGCCGCAGCCCCAGGCGTGCCGGGCGCGGATGGCTGACGACGGCACGCCGGTCGAGGCGGCCGTCCGGGCACTGGCCCTCGTGGATCACCACGTTCACCCGGCACTGGCAACCGAGCTGTCCCGGGAGGAATTCGAGGGGCTGATCACGGAGTCGGACCGGCCCGTCCCGCCCGGGACGTCACGGTTCGACTCCCAGCTCGGGACGGCAATCCGGCGCTGGTGCGGCCCGGTGCTGGGGCTCGCGCCCTCGGAGCCGGCCGACGCGTACCTGGCCCGGCGCGCCGAGCTGGGCGCGGCCGAGGTCACCCGGCGGCTGCTGCGGGCAAGCGGCGTGGCTCACCTGCTGGTCGACACCGGCTACCTGCGGGAGGGAATGCTCGGCCTCGGCGCGATGAGCGAGGCGGCGGGGGCAGATGTCGAGGAGGTTGTCCGGCTGGAGAGCGTTGCCGAGCAGGCCATCGTCGCCGGGAACGGATCCGCGGCCGGCTTTGCCGAGCGGTTCCGCGCCGCTCTCTGGGAGCGGACCACCTTCGCGTGCGGGGTGAAGAGCATCATCGCCTACCGGTTCGGGCTGGACTTCGACCCCCGGCCCCCGGCAGCCGCCGAGGTGGCTGACGCGGCAGGCAGGTGGCTGCGGCAGATCGGCGCCGGCGGGGTCATCCGGGCCAGCGACCCGGTGCTGCTGCGGTTCCTGCTCTGGGCTGGGGTGGACCGGGGCCTGCCGGTCCAGATCCACACCGGTTTCGGTGATCCCGATGCCGACCTGCGCCGGTGCGACCCGCTGCTGCTGCGCGGGTTCTGTGAGCTGACCCAGGAGCGGGCCGTCCCGCTGCTGCTGCTGCACTGCTACCCCTACCACCGCCAGGCCGGCTACCTGGCTGCCGCCTATCCGCACGTCTACCTGGACGTGGGCCTGGCCATCAACCACGTGGGCGCCCGGGCCGCCGCTGTCGTCGCCGAGTCGCTGGAACTCGCGCCGTTCGCCAAGGTTCTCTTCTCCTCCGACGCCTGGGGCCCGCCGGAACTGCACTACCTGGGCGCGCTGCTGTGGCGCCGGGCCACCGCCGCCGTGCTCGGCCAGTGGGTGGCGGCCGGCGACTGGAGCGAGGCCGACGCCATCAGGGTGGCCGGGATGATCGGCGCGCAGAACGCGCGCCATGTCTACCGGCTCCGGTGACACCGGCCGCCGGTTCGCCCAGTGGCGCCACTGGATCTCGGCCACCTTCGTCCCGCTGGAATGCGCCCAGGTCGGCCGGGAGCCGTTCCGGGGCGAGGTGGCCCGCTGGGAACTCGGCGAGATGCTCGTGTCGCGGGTGGACGCCAGCCCGCACCTGGCTTCGCGGACCCGGCGCATGATAGCCATGCGGGACGCGGCCTGCTACAAGGTCGGCCTGCTCACCAAGGGTTCCTGCCGGCCGGCCCAGGAAGGCCGCGACGCGCTGCTGCACCCGGGCGATCTGGCCATCTACGACTGCCGCCGCCCCCACACGATGGCGTTCAGCGAGCCGCACGAGATGTCCTTCCTGATGTTCCCCTGTGACCGCCTGCGGCTGCCCCCGGCCGCCGCCGATTCAGCCCGATGACCGACATCATGCTCACCACCTCCGCCCCGGAGACGGTGTCGGTGACCGGGATCGCCATCGCGGCCGCCACCCTGGCCGGCACCCTGAACGCGGTCACAACCGGGGTGTACCCAACGTTGGGCGCGCTCACATTGATCTTCGCGTTCGGGGCGGTGATCATCGGTGGTCTCGGCTCGCTCTGGGGAACGCTGGCCGGCGGCATGCTACTCGGCGTCACCCAGGTCCTGGTCTCACCGGTAAGCGTGCCGTACGCCACGCTCGGCTCGCAGTTGCTGTTCCTGGTGGTGCTGGCGGTCCGCCCGCACGGCCTGTTCGGCACGCCCCAGGCAGCGGGCTGACAAGGAGACATGATGGCACCCAGACGTACCCGCGAGGCGCTCGCCACCACGGCGTCAGCCGGCACCGGGCCACCCGGGCCGGCCGGCTGGGCCGCCGGGCACCCGCTGGCGGTGAGCCGGTGGAGCCGGTCCGCGACGTGGACGACGGCCATCTCGGCGGTGCTGGCAGTCGTGCTCGCGGTGCTGCCGTACGAGGTGGGAACCGGGATCACGCAGGCGCTCGTCACGCTGTTCCTGCTGGTGAGCATGGCCGCCTTGTGGAATCCGGTGGCGGGCTGCGCCGGGATGATCTCCTTCGGGCAGCAGGCCTTCCTCGGCATCGGCGCCTACGTCGTGTACCTGGTCGCAAAGACGGGATTGAGCGCGTTCGCCGCGATCGCGGTGGCCGCGCTGGCCTGCGCGTCGGCCGCGGTCCCTGTCTTCGCCCTGCTGCGCCGCCTGACCGGTGGCTACCTCGCGGTGGCGGCCTCGGTGGTCGCGACGTGCCTGTTCCTGCACGTCACCAACCAGTTGTGGCTGGGCGGCGCGACCGGGGTCAGCCTGTCCGGGCAACTGGTGTCGATGCCCCCGGTGCTCCGCGAGGCCTACACCTACTGGGCCTCGCTGGTCCTGATGGCGGTCGTCGTGATCGGCGTCTACCTGCTCGCGCGCAGCAGGTCTGGGCTGGACAGCCGGGCCGTGCACGACGAGCCGGCGGCGGCAGCGATGGGGTGAGGGTGATGACAGTGGCTGAGGCACCGTACACGGCGAGCCGGGCGATCCTGGAAGCGATGCACGAGGCCGGCGTCCGGTGCCTGTTCGCGAACCTGGGCAGCGATCACACCGGGATCGTCGAGGCCTACGCACAAGCGCGGCGGGACGGGTACTCCGCCGCGCTCCCGGAACTGGTGCTGTGCCCGCACGAGAGCGTCGGGCTCAGCGCCGCGCATGGCTACGCCCAGGTCAGCGGCCAGCCCCAGGCGGTCCTGGTGCACGTGGAGTGCGGCACTCAGACCCTGGGCGGCGCCGTGCACAACGCGGCCAGGGGGCGGGTGCCGGTGCTCATCATGGCCGGCCTGTCGCCGATGACACAGGAAGGCGAACTGCCCGGCAGCCGGAACGAGTTCATCCACTGGATCCAGGACGTCGCCGACCAGCGGGGGATCGTCCGGGGCTACGTCAAGTACGACAACGAGATCCGGACCGGGCGCAACGCCAAACAGATCGTGCACCGGGCGCTGCAGATCGCCCGCAGCGAGCCTACCGGGCCCGTCTACCTGGTCGCCGCCCGCGAGGTCATGGAGGAGACGCTGCCGCCGCAGCCTGCCCAGCAGCAGTGGTGGAGCGCGATCGCACCGGCGGCGCTGGCCCCGCAGGTGGCCGACGAACTGGCCGCGGCNNGTCATCGAATCGGTGCCGATGCGGGTCAACTTCCCGGCCGGCCATCCGCTGCACTGGGGTTACCAGTGGAACACCGCCGACCAGAACCCGCTGCTCGCCCAGGCTGACGTGGTGCTGGTGATCGGCAGCGACGTGCCATGGATTCCCAGCGTCAACCGCCCCTCCCCGGACGCCCGGATCTACGTGCTGGACATCG
>DPMS01000686.1 GCA_003541285.1 Actinomycetota bacterium | reverse complement strand
CCCGCCCGCGGGCTGCCGCCGGCGGCACTGGCCGCCCAGCGCCGCTCTGCTGCATGAGATCCTCCCAGCCGGGCACGTGTTCCATGATCGTGGTGGTTTCCGTGCGCCGCATGCAGGCAAAGCACCACGATCAAGATCGATACGGCGGAAATCGATGCGGCGGAAGGAGAAACGCATGGAAGTCACCGGGGTGGGGGCGCGGCCGAGCAAGCGCGGGCCAGCGGACTGGTTCACCGGCGAAGTGTGGATGGATGAGGTGGCGTCCCTGCCCGAGCCAGGCCTGGTGCGCGCACTGCGGGTTCACTTCGCCCCCGGTGCCCGGACCCACTGGCACGTGCACCCGCTCGGCCAGGTACTGCACATCGTGGACGGGGTCGGGCGGGTCCAGGGTGAGGACGGCCCGGTCCGGCAGGTGCGCCCCGGCGACACGGTGGTGGTCGGGCCGGGGGAGAGGCACTGGCACGGGGCCGCGCCCGACCATCTCATGTGCCACATCGCTGTCCAGGAGGAAGACCCGGAGACCGGCCAGCAGACCATCTGGCACGAGCACGTCACCGACGGGGACTACCTGGCAGCACCGGCCGGCAGCTGACTACCGGGGCCTCAGGCCTGCGATGATCCCGCCGCCTTCCTGCGTAGCGGGACGCGGGCCAGGAAGAGGGTCAGGACCAGTCCCGCCATCATCGGTGCCCACCAGTTCAGCAGGCCCTGCCACGGGGCCTGAGAGGCGAATGTGAGCACCGCAGTGGCAATGGAGGTCGCGGCCAGGCGTGACCAGCTTCTCGATGCGGCGATGAGCGCTACCGCCAGCGTGGGCCACAGGTAGTAGGCGACCATGACGGGCTCGAACACCGAGCGCACAGCCAGTGCCACGGCTGTCCACCACAGCACCTCCTCCAGGGCCTGCGGGTTCCACTCACCGGCCTGCCGCACCGCCCGCCACCGGCGCCCGGCGGCCAGGGCGCATCCGCAGGCGGCGAGGATGGCCAGCGCCCGGGCGGGGCCGGACACGACCGATCCGTCGCTCAGGTGGGGGGCCAGGCCAGTCCACACGGTCGGGTGGTTGACGATCGGCGAATTGGGCTGGCTGGTCACCGCGGCGTAAGTGGCTTTCCAGTTCGCCGCGGCCGCAGCCCCCAGGACCACCACGCCGGGGGCAGCGGCCCTGGCCAGAAAGCCGGCCCAGCGCCGCGGCTCGATGACCGCCAGGGCGATGGGCAGCGCGAGCAGCACGAGCGGCTGGATGGCGACCGCCGCCCCGGTGAGCCACGCGGCGCGGCTGGTGTGTGAGTCTGCCAGCGCCAGGATCGCATACAGGAACAGTCCCACCGCGACCGCGTCCTCCGGATGACCCCACCGCGCCGCGACGCTCCACAGGGCGGTTGCGCTGGCGGCAGCGAGCAGGGCGCGCTTGGGCCAGGTAACGCCCAGGCGGCAAGCGATCGCGTCGGCGGCGAACAGCACCACCGCCGAGATGGCGATCTCGTAGGGGCCGGCCAGCAGCCAGACGCTGGGATAGGCGTACTGCGGGCCGGGAAGCTGGAGTGAGAGCCCTGCCGCGTCGGCGACCGCCACGACCGGGACCAGGATCACGGCCGCGCCGGGAAAGGTGACCAGCTGGGTGGGTCGCGTGTACAGGCCGCCCAGGTCCAGGTGCAGGAGCCGGTCAGCCGCGACCAGCGTCCCCCACAGGTCGCGCGGAAGCGCCCAGGCGGACTTCCCGGCCAGGTGGGGCCCCAGCCACGTCGAGGAGACCATCGCGACGACGATCAGCCCGGCCGTGGCGAGCACCGGAAAGACCCGTCTGACCAGCCACGGCGTGGGGCGCCGAGACCAGAACGCCGTGAGCATGAGCAGGTGGCGCCGCCAGCGGGCCGACCGGGGAGCCTGGTCGGCAGCCATGGGCGTATGACCGCGGGTACGGGCGACGAGGATGGCGGCATCGGGCCCGTCCCCGCGTTTCCGTTCCCGCATCACCCAACGACCGTCCCAGGTCAGCACGCCGGCTGACCAGAGCATAACCGTGCGCCGGACTGCTGGGCCGCCGGCCCGGCGGCCCAGCCCGCAGGCCGCACGCTAGGCTCCCGGGCCTGCGGTCGCGTCACGGAGAACCCTGCGGCTTCAGCCGGGACTGCGCCGGGTCCTGATCGATCTGGTGATGACGCCGATCCCGAGCGCGCCGGCCGGCGCGATGGTGACCAGTGCGGGCAGCTGGTAGCGCCAGGAGAACTCGAACAGGTCGGATATCAGCAGGACGGACACACCCGAGATGAAGAACAGCAGGCAGGCAAGGGCAAGCTGGCGGGTCCCCCGGTCTGCCCGCCGGCGCAGCAAGGAAGCCGAGCCGGCCAGCCCGGCCAGTGTGAATACCGCCAGCAGCGGGCCGGGTGTGTAGCCGCCGTCGAGTTGGTAGGAGCGCAGGAACGCGGCGACGGGCCGCCAGACGGTGGGCGGGCCACCGCCGCCGAACTGGTCGATCGCGGCCTTGACGATCGGCATCGTGGCATGCGGCGCGTAGTACGGGAACGTCAGCTGGAACTGCCAGCGGGAGATCGGAGTGTCGCCCGGGCTGCCGGTGCGGGTCAGCGCGAATGGTTTCACCACGTCGCGGGAGTAAGCAGCGAGCACGCGCAGCGGCTGCTGGGTCAGCACCCGATGGTCGAAGCCGGCGATCATGCTGTCGGCCTCAGCGCGCGGCAGGCCCGAGTAGTAAGGCCGGATCGGGGAGCCGTCGCCGTACTCCAGCCAGTCGGACCCCATCGCCTGCTGTGCCTTGTCCGGGCACATTCCCCGCTCGCCGGCCGGGACCCGGAGGGTTGCGCAGTCCGCCGCCGCGGCCATCCGCCCGTAGAAGGATGTGACGCCCGAATGCGACAGGAAGAAGTCACCCGTCAGCAGGTAGGAGCCGGTGCAGTAGACCAGGATGGGCAGGGCGCAGGCCGCGCAAAGGGTGGCTGCCTTGCCGGTGGCCTGCCGCCAGCCGCCGCCGGCCGCTAGCAGGTAGACGGCCACGGGCAGGATCAGGGCTTCGCCTACCTGGGCGACGGTCGCCGAGGTCCCCAGCACGATGCCGGCCGCGACGACCGCCCGCCAGCTGGCCTTCGGCCGCCAGAGCAGGATGGCGAGGCCAGCCACGATCAGGGCCTCGAACCAGGTGCCCGGCATGATCGTCTGCTCTGTCTGCAGCTGGTAGGCATCCAGCACGATCGGCGCGATGGCCAGCGCGGCCAGCCAGCGGGACGTTCCGCGCCGGAGCAGCAGCAGGTATATGACCAGGGCCATCGCCAGGCCAAGCAGATGCTGGATGGCGGCGACTGTGTTGAAGTTGGCCACCAGCAGGATCGTCCGCAGCGGTCCTTTGTAGCCGACCGGGTCCATCCCGTCGGCGTTGTACAGGTACCTCGGCGTGTCGATGTAGAACAGCGCGGGGCGGTAGGCGATCTCGGCGAGCACCCGGAGCGCCAGGCCGGCGGTCAGCAGTGCGGCGGCCAGCCGGTGCCGCCACAAGACGGCGGCCATTGCCGCACGCCGCCTGGGCGGCTGGCCAGGCAGGGCCTGTCCTGCCTGGCGGTCTACGGCTACCGGCTTGACCTGGCTGTTCCCGAGCATGCCAGTCACCAGGCAGGCGCCGTCAACCGGCGCGCCCGTCCGCGGAACCGTACGTCATCGCATGACCCATGCCGAGGTGGTGGGGGATCGCTTACTGCTCCGCACCCTTCAATGTATCCAGCGCCTTCGTCCGCCCATGACTGTGAGAGCTCCGGCGATCTCATAATCGTCCCGGGACAGCACGCCCGCCGCTGGAGTGGCAGAGGGCGAGGAAGACCGTGACGATCGTCAGCCACCGGGTCATCCGGTTCCGCGGCACCTGGGTCAGTGCTACCCAGGCGATCCCGGTGTACCAGGCGAATACCCAGGGGGCGACGAGGATCCAGGCATATGTCAAAGCGAATGGCGCCACGACTTCGCGTGGCTGATCGGAGGAGATCCGCCGGTAGACGAACCACGCCACCACGATCATCGCGACCGGCCAGAGCAGGCCGATGACGGTGGCCACCGGGGCCTGGCTGACCCCCAGTGCCCCCGCCGCCAGTTCGAGGAGCCGCCATGGCGACGGCAGCGTGACCAGTTGCAGCCCGCCGAAGAGCGGTTTCAGCGCGGCAAACCCATAGGGGCTGTACTGCAGGGCGACCGTTACCAGCGTCACCGCAGCGATCCGGGTGGTGCGCATCCACTCGTGCCGCCGCAGCAGTGGCCACGCGAGCCCGAGGGCGACAAGCACCGCGTTGGCCTTGATCCCGCAGGCGAGGCCGAGCAGGACGCCGATGAGAACATCGCCCCACCGGCCCGAGACGCGGCGCGCCATCTGGATCGAGCAGATCGCCGCCGCCGCCACCAGCGTGTCGAGATGACCCCCGCTCACCAGTTGCTGGATGAGGACAGGGTTCGCGGTCCAGAACAGGGTTGCCCGCACCGGATCATCGGAGGTCTTGAGGAGAAGCACTCCGACGCCGATGAAGACGATCCCGTTGAGGATCATCAGGACCCAGATCGTGGTGGCGACGTGCGGCCCGCCGATCGAGGCGGCGAAAGACTGGATCCAGGTGGCGAAGGGGCCGTAGACGGACGGCTGCTGCTTCCACAGCGTGCCGACGGCATGGGTGTAGGCGGAGTGGGGCCCGAGCCAGGCAAGCGGGTTGGTGGTGTATGGATTCCCGCCCTGCGCCGCTATCCGGCCGTATGCCGCGTAACTGGCCGTATCCGATGAGCCGACCGGGGTGAGGCTGACCATCGCCGCGACGATGGCCGAGCTGACGAGCAGCAGGTGGCGCGGGTCGGGGCGCCATCCCTGGCTGTGCGCCCACAGCATCCCGGCGAGGCCCAGGCAGGCGAGGATGTCTCCGGTATAGAGCATCGCCGATGCGATGATGACGTGTGGCTCGGAGTGGCCCAGGGGCGGCAGCAGGTATGACAGCGGCAGCCTGATCGGCAGCGTCTCGGCGTTCGGCGCTGTCGCCCCGACCAGCATTCCCAGCAGCAGGCCAGCCCCGGACACGGCGATGGCGATCTTGGGGTCAGCCAGCCTGCTCCAGGCGAGCTTGCGGATCACCGCGCTCATGAGCCGCTCGATCGGGCCCGTGGGACCGCGCCCGTCGAGCGGGCCGTAGGTCCGGGGCCGCTCGGCGGGTACCGCCAGTCCAGCCTGCCCGGCCGGCTCAGCCGGCCCGGCCGGCCCGGCCGGCCCTGGCGGGTCGGCCGAGTGGACGGGCACCTGGGTCACTGGGCGATACCTCCATAGGCGTACCTGCGCGGCCACTGTCGGCGCAGGTATCGCCGCGCCGCCGGTCTTCGGCTCCCCGGGCCTCATCACTTGTCGGCTGGCCCTGCTTACACGTCTTCGCCCAGCGTAAAGCGGTACCCGAAGGCTCAACGCCACATTGGCCTGAATCGTGCCCGGCGAGCCCCCGAACCTCCAGCACCAGGCGGTCGGCGTTGTCGACGTTATCGCCCCTGACTGTGCGCCCGCATCCAGTGGCAGCGCGGCCCGGGTCTGACCCTCTACCCACAAACTGGCCGCACACCCCATCTATCCTGGAAAGAGCGGGTGCCGGCAACCGGGGTGGCGAGATGCTCGCACCTAGGTCCCGCAGGAGAAGGCGTCATGCACGCGCGTACGGCCGCCAGGATGGCCGCGGCGGTACTCACCGCCGGCCTGGCCGCGCCCGCGCTGGCTGGCTGTTATGTCGATGTCGGGGCACTGCAGCATCGCACCAGGGACTACTCGGTTGCCGGGCAGGTGCAGGCTCTGGTCGTGAACGCGCATGTGGGCGGCGTCCACGTCACCGGCGGCGGGTCCGGCAGGGTCTCGGTCACCGAGCACATCAGCTTCCGGCACACCGTGCCGGTCACCACCCACCGGATAACCGCAGGCACTCTCACCCTGGACAGCCACTGCCCGTCGCTGGAGACCTGCAGCGTCAGCTACGACATCAAGGTGCCCCGGGCGATGACCGTGCACGTCAGGGACAACGTCGGCGTGATCCGGCTCGAGTCGCTGTCCGGTCAGGTCACGGCGCACACGAACGCCGGCAACATCGATCTCGGTTCGGTGTCGGGGCCGCTCGATATCACCGGCCACGCCGGGTCGATCCTCGGCCGGGATGTGTCGTCCCCGCGCGCCACCCTGCGCTCGTCGGTGGGCGGGATCGAGGTCACATTCTCGGCCGCGCCCGCCGCTGTCACCGCCACCGCCGACATCGGCTCGGTGACCCTGCGCGTGCCCGGCAACGTGCCGTATGCCGTGCATGCGAGTACCTCGGCCGGCAGCACGCGGGTCGGTGTCACCCGCAGCCCAGCGTCGCCGCATGTGATCACGGCCAGCACCCGGACCGGTTCGGTCACCATCGAGCCAGCGCCCTGACCGGAAAGCCCTCCGGAACGAAAGCCGTTAGCCAGCGGCCAAACTGTGCGCCGATGACGTCCGGCGGGGTCACACTGGTAGGCAAATGGAAGTGCTGGGGCGCGATACGGAACTGAGCCGCATCAGTGGCTGGGTGAGCGCCGATCAGGCGTCGGCCGTACTGGTCATCGAGGGTGAGCCGGGGATCGGCAAGACGACACTGTGGGCCGAGGCGGTCCGCTGCGCCCGCGGGCAGGGCTGGCAGGTGCTCTCCTGCCGTCCCGCCCCCTCCGACGTCGGACTGTCCCATGTCGGCCTGGCCGATCTGCTCCGCCCGGTGCCCGAGGCGGCCTTTGACGGTCTGCCTGCACCGCAACGCCGGCCACTGGCCGTGGCCCTGCTGCGCGAGGCGGCCAGCGAGGGCGATCTCGACCCGCGTGCCATCGGCACCGGCCTGACGGCGCTGCTCGGCATGCTCGCCAGGCAGGCGAAGCTGATCCTGGCGATCGATGATGCGCAGTGGCTCGACCCGTCCTCGGCCAGGGCGATCGCGTTCGCGCTGCGGCGGCTGGACAGCAAGCTGGTGCGGATGCTCACGGCGGTCCGGGTCGAGGGCGCCGGGAAGCTCAGGCCGGCCGGGCTCCGGGCCCTCGACACCGCGGCCGACCATCGGGACACCGCCCGCCTGCCGGTCGGCCCGCTGACGGTGGCCGCCACCCACCATCTGTGCCGGCAGGTACTCGGCGCCTCCTTCGCGCGGCCACTGCTGGTCCGGGTGCACAGCGCTGCGGGCGGCAATCCCTTCTACGCCCTGGAAATCGCCCGCGAGATCCACCGGCTGGGTGTCCCGCAAACCGGGCAGCCGCTGCCGGTACCCGAAGATCACCGCCAGCTGGCCTTGCTCCGGCTACGGCGCCTGCCCCGGGCGACGCGCAACCTCCTCGCGCGGGTGGCCGCGATGCCGCGCCCGTCAGCCAGCGAACTGGGTGCCGAGGCGCTCGCCCCCGCCGTCGCTGCCGGGATCGTCAGGGTACGGCCTGACGGCCCCGCGAGTTCCGGCGGGCGGGTCGAGTTCACCCATCCGCTGTTCGGGTCGGTCCTGTACTCGTCGCTGCCGGAGAGGTCCCGCCGCGCCGTCCATCGCGAGCTGGCGGGCCGGTCGGCGAGCCAGGAAGAGCGGGCGCGGCAGCTGGCGCTGGCCGCTACCGGCCCCGACGAGCCGACCGCGGCGGAGCTGGATCGGGCCGCCCAGGCGGCGTCGGCCCGGGGAGCGGCTGACATGGCTGTCGAGCTCAAGGAACTGGCCTGCAGCCTGACCCCGCCACAGGACCGGCAGTCCCTGGTGCGGCGGCAGCTCGAGCTGGCCGACCGGCGGTACTTCGCGGGCGACCCGACGGGCGCCCGGCGGGAGCTTGAGCTGTCAGCGCGCTCGCTGCCGCCCGGCGAGGACCGGGCCCGGGTCCTGCTCGAGCTCGGCAGCGTGCTGTGGACGCAGGCAGAAGCCGAGCGCGGCCATGCGCTGATGGTGAAGGCGCTGGCCGAGGCCGAGACGGACTCGCTGCGGGCGAAGATCCACTCGCGGATCTCGGCGCTCGCCGACGACTGTGACGCTTCGGTCGAGCATGGCGAGGCGGCGCTGGCCCTGCTCGACAAGGACGAGGATCCGGCGCTCTACGGCTTCGCCCTGCATAACGTCGCGCTGTTCAGGCTGTATACCGGCCGCGGGGCCGACCACGAGGCGATCGAGGAGGGAATGCGCCTGGGGCAGGAAGCGGCGGTGTGGGAGATGAGCACCGTCCCGGCCTTCTGGGCCAGGAACTTCGACGACTTCGATACCGCCAGGCAGCGGTTCGAGGACCTGATCCGCGTGCTCCGGGAGCACGGGGACGAGGCGTCCGTCTCGGCTGTGCTCACCCATCTGGCAGTGATCGAGGCCATGACCGGGCATCTGGACCGGGCGGGCGGCCTGGCGGCCGAGGCGCTGGACCTGGCCGAGCAGACCGAGCAGGAGACCTTTCTCGCGATGGGGCTGTGGGCCCGCGCCCAGGTACTCGCGAGATCCGGGGACCTGCCCGGGGCCCGGGCGGCGTGCGGCGAGATCCTGCGCTTGCTCGATTCCCATCCGGACATCGCGCTGGAGGGGATGGCAAGGACGGTGCTCGGCATGGCCGCGCTGTCGGGCGGCGACCTGGCCGAGGCCGACCGGCAGCTCTCCCGGTGCGACGAGATCGTGATGGCGCTGCACGTCCGCGAGCCGGCCAACGAGAGGTTCCACGCCGACCACGCCGAGGCGGTCATCGGGCTTGGTGACCTGGACCGCGCCGAGGAACTCGTTGCCCGGATGGAGACACGCGCCCTGGCGATTCCGCGGCCGTGGATCCTGGCTGTGTCGGCCCGCTGCCGGGGACTGCTGAACGCGGCTAAGGGCGAACTCGATGCGGCGCTGGCGGACTACCTCCGGGCGGCCGAGGCGCACGAGGGGCTGGACATGCCCAGCGAGCATGCGCGGACCCTGATCGCCCTCGGGCGCCTGCGGCGCCGGCGCAACGAGCGCCAGCTGGCCCAGGAGTGCCTGGCCGGGGCGGTCCGCCTGGCGGAGGCCGCCGGTGCGGAGGGCCTGGCGGCCGTGGCGCGCGACGAGCTTCGCCGCGCGGCGGGCCGCCGCGGTGAGCCCGATCAGCTGACGCCGACCGAGCAGGAGATCGCCGGGCTGGCAGCGGCGGGGCTGCGCAACTATGAGATCGCCGCCCGGCTGTTCCTGTCCGCCAAGACCGTCGAGGCCAATCTGTCACGCATATACCGCAAGCTCGGCATCAGGTCCCGCGCGGAACTGTCCCGCCACCTGGTAAGCCAGGCCGGGGCGCGGGAAATTTCTGTGTAGGGTTTCCCCCGACGCGCCCGGCGGGCTGTGCGATCTACCTTCCTGGCATGCCAATGCGCGAGCCAGCATCACAGTGGCATGTGGCGGAGTGCCTGCTGCCGGGCCTGACCCAGGCGAGTGCCGACTCGATGGCACTGCGCGTGCGGGCCAAGCTCGCGGACCGGGCCGGCCCGGAGGTCGTCTTTCTCGGCTCCCTGCTGCTGCCGGACGACGAGGTGCTGCTGTGCCTGTTCGAGGGGGAGCGCGAGGACGTCCTGGCCGTCTGCGACCGGGCAGAGGTGCCCTACGAGCGGGTCCTGACCTGCGTCTGGCTTGGCCTGCCGGTCATTCCGGGGGGCAGTTAGCGAAGGTGCCCAGATCAGTTCTTACGTACCCGAGCGGGGTGATCGGGATCACCTTCATAATGCGGGGAGGACCTGCCGGCCAGCCCGGAGCGGGGAAGGGCTGCCGCACGAGCAGCGGTGGCAGCGGCAAGATGACCAAAGAAGACAAGGTGAGGTCCGCAATGAGCGCTTCGCAGGCCCAGGCAGTGGCCGTCCGTAGCAGCTGGTTCCCCTGGCGGCATGCGCAGCAGCACGATCACCCGGCGCTGCAGCACGCACACGACAGCCGGACCCTCGGCGAGCGCGTCGCGGACAACATCGCCAGTTTCGGCGGATCCTGGCCGTTCATCTTCATCTTCCTCGGCCTCATCGTGGGCTGGATGATCATCAACACGCTGTTTATCGGCTACATAATGCACGGCAAGGCGTTCGACCCGTTTCCCTACATCGCGCTGAACCTTGTGCTCTCGGCGCTGGCCGGCATCCAGGCGCCGATCATCATGATGAGCCAGAACCGGGCGGCTGCCCGCGACGAGGCCCTCGCCCAGCACCACTACGAGGAGACCCAGAAGATAGACCAGCTCCTCCAGGCCAACACCGATCTCACCCAGCAGGTGCACGACCTCACCCAGAAGGTCCACGTGCTGACCGAGCGGCTGTGCCAGACGGCCAGCTGAGTCGCTGGGACGGTGAGGTTGCGGAGCCTGCTGGATTGCTGAATCCCAGCCGGCGCCCCCTTTGGGGGGCGTGGGACATGGCCGGACGGGCGGGCTTGACCTTGACCCTGCGTCAGG
>DPMS01000609.1 GCA_003541285.1 Actinomycetota bacterium | reverse complement strand
GCTGCACGGCCACCAGGTGAAGCCAACCGGCGGATCCAGCCGCGCCAGCGGCGTCTCCAGCAGCGGCAGCGCGGGATCGCAGCCGGCCACCACCAGCGTCGGCCGGGGTGGCACGATCGGCCGGACGTAGCGCCGTGGTGGCACGATCGGCCGGACATTGCCGGGCGCGTCAGCCACCACCGCGCCGGCGGGCAGGAACCCGGCCTGGGTGGCCGTGTCTCCCGCCAGCGGGAGAGCGACAAAAGAGTCGCCGAGCGGCGCCAGCGTCACCCGGGCCCCGGCCGGCCCAAGCGGCGCGACGGCCTGGGCGGTCACCGCCGCCGGGACATTGCCGGGGCCGAACAATTCCTCCACGGTCATGCCGAGCGCCCGCGCGATCGCGAGGCCGACGCGCAGGGAGGGGTCGGAGTGGCCGGCTTCCACCGCCGACACCGCCTGCCGTGACACGCCCGCCATGCCGGCCAGTTGCTGCTGGGAGAACCCGCGTGCCTGCCGGGCGAGGCGCAGCCGCGCCCCCGATGCCGCCAGGCTGCTGCCCTCGCCCTGCGCCGTCGTCATGCCCGCACCTGATGGGCCAGGAGCACGCCGTCGGGACCGAAGCAGGGTGGGTCGAGCAAGGTGATCGCGAACTCGCCGCCGCCCTCCTCCGGGCGGTCGGGCAGGAGGATGCGCATGTCCCCACCGTCGGCGGTCCTGACTTCGGCTTCCCAGCTGGCCCCCGCGGGACGGCAGGTCATGATCCGCCCGGTCAGCACCAGACCGCGGCCTGGTTCGGCGCCGACGGCCACCCGCTCCGGATGCACCCCGGCCACTGACCCGGCCGCCCCGACCGGCACGAAGCCCTGATACCCCACGAGCTCGGCGACCCGCCGGCTGGCCGGGCGCCGCACCACCTCATCCGGCGGCCCGCACTGGAGGATACGCCCGCGGTCGAGCACAGCCAGCCGGTCCGCGAACGCCTGCGCCTGCGCCAGTTCGTGAGCGACCAGCACCCCGGGAACCTCGCGGTCGGTCACGGCCGAACGCACCAGGCCGGTGAGATCCCGGCGCAGCCCGGCATCCAGGCCCGTGTACGGCTCGTCCAGCAGCAGGGCGTCGCAGCGGGCAAGCAGCAGCCTGCCCAGGGCCACCCGGTGTGCCTGGCCACCCGACACCTCCTGGGGCCAGCTGCCGAGCAGCCCGCCGATCCCGAGCTGGGTGGCGACCCGGGTGAGATGTTCTCCGTCGGGCTGCGGTCCGGCGCCGTAGCGGAGGTTCCGCGCAATGCTGAGGTGCGGGAACAGGCCAGGGTCCTGGCGCAGCAGGCCGATCCCGCGCCGCCAGGGCGGCACGGCGTGCCGGGGCGCCCAGGTCTGGGTCAGCACCCGGCCTGCCAGGGCCACCCGGCCGCGGCGCGGCGCCACCAGCCCGGCGATCGTCTCCAGGGTCGTCGTCTTGCCCGACCCGGACGGGCCGAACAGCGCCAGCCGCTCGCCCGGCGCGACCGCGAGAGTCACCGCGATGGTGAACTCCCGGCGGTCAATCTCGACGTCGGCCTCGAGCACGCGCGCTCCACAGGTAGGCGGCAATCGGCAGCGGCAGGGCCACCACCAGCAGGACCAGTGCGAACGGCAGAGCCGAGGGCAGGCCGGTCTCCTGCAGTGAGGTCCAGATCTGCAACGGTAGCCCGTACGGGTGATAGGCGATGATGACCACCGCGCCGAAAGCACCCATGGCGCGGGCCCAGGCGACCGCGAGCGCCATCGCCAGCCCCGGCGCGGCCAGCGGCAGCGTGACCCGCCGCGCCACCCGCGCAGGCCGGTCGCCGAGCAGGCCGGCCTGTTCTTCCAGCCGCGGGTCCACCGAGCCGAACGCCGCCTGCGCACCCAGCACGTAGTACGGTGCCGACTCGTAGACCTGCGCTATGACCAGCGCCAGGAAGGTGTTGGTCGCCGACAGGTGAATCGTGCCCAGCGCCTCGCCGATCGGCGTGACCGGCCCGACCATGAAGACCAGCAGCAGGCCCACCACCAGCGGTGGCAGCAGCAGTGCGGCCAGCACCCCGGCTTCCCACAGCCGGGGCAGCGGCAGCCGCCCACGCGCCATCAGCCAGGCCAGCGGCGTGCCGAGCGCGATCAGCACGGCGAGGGTGACGCCGCCGGACTCCAGCGACACCACCAGCGGGGTGAGTGCCCCGGGGGCCCGCAGCGCGGTCGCGATGGCACCCGGGGACAGGTGCACGAACAAGGTGATAACCGGGCCGAGCAGCGCGATCCAGACCAGAGCCGCCGCCACGACCGAGACAGCCCCCGATACCGAACGCAGCCGCCGGGCCGGTCCCGCTCCCCCCGCGCGGGCCGATCCCGGTGCCGGCTGCGCCGGCTGCCCAGCCAGCACCGGGGTGGACACCGCCTGCCTCCTTCCGGCCTAGCCGCGCAGTTCCTTGCGGACAGCCGCCGGGACCGCCGACATGTTCCCCGTGAGCTTGGGCGGCAGCAGGACGTAGCCGCCCTGCCTGTGCAGCGCCAGGCCGGCTGGGGAGAGCACGTAGGCGACGAAGGCGTCGGCTGCCGCCTGGTCCGTCTTACCGATGGTGGCGATGTCGATCACGAGCGGCTTGCCCTGGGCGGCCTCACCGCTGGCGAGCTTGAAGGATACGGTCGCGTACTGCGCCTTCAGCGCCGGGTCACCCTGGTTGATGCTGGCCGGCAGCGTGATGTACGGCAGGTGGAGCTGGATGGCCTGCGACAGGTACGCGCTCGCGGCGTCAAGCTGGCCTGCCTGCAGCCGGGGCTCCAGAGCCGTCTCGTCGAAGATCGTGGGCGAGTTCGCGGAAGCCGGGGCACCTTGGATGATCTTGGTTACGGTGTTGGCCGGCAGGTGATACTGCTTCTGCGCGAGCATGAGCATCAGGATGAAGGCCTCGCCCTGGGGGTCCAGGTTGGGGTCGGTCCGGCCCAGCATGAAGCCCGGCTGCTCCATCAGTGTGAACAGGTCAGTGATCGGCTTGCTGCCGCTGGCGATCGCCTTGAACTGGCTGGCGTACTTGCTGCTGGGGTTATAGGCGACCACGATCGGGCTGGCGGCGAAGGATACGTACCAGCTGGTGAATTTGGGTTCCAGGGCCTCGATCGGCTTGCCCCCGACGCTCTCGAAGACGTTTGGCGTTATCGCGGCGGAGGCGATCTCCTGCGACAGTGCCTTCGAGCCCGCGCCGCGGCCGGTGTAGGCGTCCCCGGTCGCCTTCGTGAAGGCGGGGCCGATGACCTTCTCGTTGAGGTTCGTCAGCGACCCTGCGTAGGCGACGTTGGCGGTGCCTTTGCCGCTCACGGTCGTCCCCGTCGCAGATGTCGTGGTTGACGAACCGCATCCCACGGCGACTACGCAGGTACATGCGATGGCCAGCAGCAGCCACCGCTGCCGCCCGCTCTTGCTGTTCATGGCGATCATGCCGTTGAGATTAGCTACTTCTGTTTGCGTTACGCAAGAATACTTGACATGCCTGCCTGGCTTGGCCTGGGCGGGTCCGGCGCCGGTGACCAAGCAGGCCCCGGCTTGGGTAACGAAGCCATTCATCCTCGGCCGGAGGCGGCCCAGCCGGGCCTCACCGCGCCCTACGATGGACTGCGGCGGATGACCCGGAAGATCATCATTGAGGACGGGCGATGGGCAAGGCGAGCAGGAACAAGCGGCTGAACGCGCGGGAGCGGATAGCCGCTCAGCGGGAAGCCGCCCGGCGGGCCGAAAGACGCAGGACGATGTTCATCGCCGGCGGTAGCGTCCTCGGGGTCCTCGTCGTCGTGGTGGGGTTCATCGTCTTCGCGCTGACGCGTTCGTCCCCGGGGTCAGGCTCATCCGGCCGCACAGCCCTGCCCGCCAGCGTGACCCAGAACGTCACCAACGTCCCCGCCAGCACCCTGTCGGCCATCGGCAAGGGCTCGGTTCCCACCTACAATTCAGCGCCGGTCAGCCCGATCGCCGGCACGCCACTGGTCAGCCAGGGCAAGCCCGAGATGCTCTACATCGGTGCCGAGTTCTGCCCCTACTGCGCCGCCATGCGGTGGTCGATGGCGGTCGCGCTGAGCCGGTTCGGCACGCTGTCCACGCCGCTGTTCGGCATCCATTCCTCCAGCAGCGACGTCTTCCCCAGCACGTCCACGCTGACGTTCTACAAGACCGGCTACACCAGCAAGTACCTGGCATTCACGCCGGTGGAGAACCTGACGGTCAGCAAGCAACTGCTGCAGGCCCCCACCAAGCAGCAGAACCAGATCTGGGCACGCTACGAGCCGGACCCGAACACCCGCGGCTACCCGTTCATCGACTTCGCGAACAAGTTCCTGATCAAGACGCCCATCTACGACCCGGCTGTGCTGAAAGGCCTGACCTGGAGCCAGATCGCCACCGCGATGCACAACCCAGCCTCGCCAGTCGCGCAGGGCGTGGATGGCGCGGCGAACTACATCACCGCCGCCATCTGCAAGACGACGAACAACCAGCCGGCCGCGGTGTGCAACGCGCCGACGATCCAGACGCTGGCGGGAGGGTTGTGATGGCCACACCGAAGCAGGCACGTACCGCACAGACGGCCGGGCACCCGGGCGGCGGGCACCCGGGCGGCGGGAAGGCCAGGGACAAGGGAACCCGGGGTGGCCGGCCTGAGCCCCGGCAGGCCGTGACCCCCACCCGCCGGCCGGGAAACGGGCAGCCGGGACCGCAGCGAGCCCAGGCAAGCAGGCAGCCTGCCGCCAGGGCACGCGAGGCGGCCGCCGTTCCGGACGGCCCTGTCATCCGGCCGGCACCGCTCTGGTTCCAGCTCACCACCTGGGTGCTGGCGGCTGGCGGCCTCGGGGGGTCGATCTACCTGACGATCGCGCACTACAACACGACGGTGACGCTTGCCTGCCCGGCCACCAGCCATATCAACTGCGAGCGGGTGACCACCAGCCCGGAGTCGATCGTGTTCGGCATCCCGGTGGCGGTGCTCGGGCTCGCATTCTACGTGTTCATGATCGCGGCTACTTCTCCCTGGGCATGGCGGGCGACCGGGCCGCAGATCCGGGGGATCCAGCTGGGCACGATCCTCCGCTGGGCCCGTGTCGGCACGGTGATCGCCGGCATGGTGTTCGTCCTGTACCTGATCTACACCGAACTGTTCACCCTGAACCTGACCATCTGCCTGTGGTGCACCGGTGTCCACGTGATCACGTTCCTGCTGTTCGGGCTGATCATGTTCGCCTTCGCCGTCGGCTACGGGACCCCGCAGCCGCCGTCGCGCCGCTGACCCGCTGTCGGTGAACGGCGCCCGGGCAAACGCACAGGAGGGCTGGCCCGGGGGGAGGCCCTGACTCGATGCGCTCGCGCAGTGCGGGGACCGGCCCCACCAGCCTGGGTGTCCATCCAGCTTGATTCATGCCAATCGCTTTCTTTTTCGAGCAATCAGTTGAACCGGCGGAACCAGCCTGATACGATCGAACTAATCTTCGAGACAGGGTGGCCCCGGGAAATATGAACCCACCCGGGTGCGGCGTTCAGGGCGTGGCCCCTCTCCCCGGTTTTCTCCAGGCGTAGGTCCCCAGGCGCGTGCCCGATGCGGTGACGTGGATGTGGCGCGGTAGGCGCGAGAGTCCGGGATGTCCCCATTTGTGTTCTGTGGTGGGAGGTGATCAGCATGTGCCAGGACCCGCGGCAGCCGGTCAGTCAGCCGCAGGAGCCGGTGGGTGTGGCCGGGGCGCTGGCGATGCTCGATCGCGCCCTGCAGGCGCTGACCGCCGCCGACGCCGCCTCTTTGCCTGCCGTAGTGCAGGCCGACGCGCTGCGGGCGCTGGAGCAGGCTGAGGCCCGGCACACCGCGGCGCGGGCGCAGATCCTGGCGGCGTTCACCGCCCAGGACCGTTATGAAGACGATGGGCAGGGCAGCGCCCGGACCTGGCTGCGCTGGCAGACCCGCATCACCAAAGGCGCCGCCGCTGCCGCGACGGCATGGGCGCGGCGACTGGCCGCCCACCCGATCATCGCCCAAGCGTTAGCCGCCGCGGAGATCTCCGCATCCTGGGCCAGGGAGTTTTGCGCATGGAGTGACCGGCTGCCCACTGACAAGCGTGACGACGCCGATGCGATCCTGGTCGCGGCCGCCCGCGGCGGCGCGGACCTGGCCGACCTGGCGGGGCTGGCCGAGGAGATGTACCAGCGCAGCCGCCAGGACTCCGCCGAGCCCGGTGACGGGTTTGATGGCCGCGCGGTATGGCTGGACATCACCCTCGGCGGTGCCGGGCGGCTCAACGGGGACCTGACCTCCGGCTGCGCCGCCGCTTTGTCGGCGGTGCTGGACTCGCTGGGGAAGAAAGCAGGGCACGAAGACGACCGCACCGCCGCCCAGCGCCGCCACGACGCCCTGGAAGAGGCCTGCCGCCGACTGATTGCCTCCGGCATGCTCCCCGGCCGGGCCGGGCAGCCGGCCCACGCCCAGGTCCACATCACCTTGGCCCAGCTGCGCGGCATGCCCGGCGCCTCCGACGCCGAGGCAGCCTGGCGGTCCGCCGCCGCGGCCGAACACGGCTGGCTGACCGGCCCCGACGCCGACGCCACCGCCTGCGACGCCACCCTTGCGCCGGTCGTGACCGGGCAGGTAGACCCGGCGGCACTCGACCGCCTGGTCCACATGTTCCTGACCAGCCACGGACTCACCGCCAGCCAGGACCCGGCCGGCAGCGACAGCCCGGCCGGCAGCGACAGCCCGGCCGGGACACCACTATCGCCGCAGACACTCAGCCGCCTGCGCGGATCTTTGCTCGCCATGGCCGCCGACGTTCTGTCCGGCCCCGGCGGCCTAGCCGCCTGGCTCCGCCACACCCAGCTGGCCGGCACCCCCGCCGCCGCCCTCAGCCTCCCCCTGTCCATCCCGCTCCCCCTCGACACCGGCCGCGCCGAACCGGCCATCCCCGCCCACCTGCGACGTGCCGTCACCACCCGCCACCGCCGGTGCGCGTTCCCCGGCTGTCACCAGCCCGCCCGCCGCTGCCACATCCACCACCTCATCCCCCGCTCCAAGGGCGGGCTCACCGCTTTGCACAATCTCCTGCCGGTCTGCGAGTTCCACCACCTCATCGCCATCCACCGCTGGGGCTGGACCCTCACCCTCCACCCGGACGGCACCACCACCGCCACCAGCCCCCACGGCCACACTCTCCACAGCCATAGCCCACCCGCCACTGCCGCCTGAGGCGGCTCCGCCAGATAGGCCACGGCCATCAGCCGCCCTCTCGTCATCCAGCCCGGCCTCACCCAGAAGACGAGGCAGGGCTCGTCCTCGTGCTGACGACACCGGGTCCGGATCATGCCTAACGTCAGCAGGCATGGAGAGGCAGATATGGCAGCGGTAATTGAGTGCCGGGGACTGACCAAGCGGTACCGGGGGGCGACCGCTCTGGCCGGGCTCGACCTCACCGTCGAGGCGGGCCAGGTCTTCGGGTTCCTCGGGCCGAACGGCGCGGGCAAGACGACCACTCTGCGGATCCTGCTCGGACTGGTTACCCCGACCGCCGGGCAGGCCTGGCTGAACGGGCATCAGGTGCCCGACCCGGGCGGGCTCGCCCAGGTCGGCTCGATGATCGAGGAACCAGCCTTCTACCCGTGGCTGACCGGCCGGCGCAATCTGGAGGTGCTGGCGCTGTCGGGTCCAGCCCTGCCAGGCCAGGAAGACCCGATCGCGGCCGCGCTGGACCGGGCCGACCTGACCACCGTGGCTGACCGCAAGGTCAAGGGGTACTCGCAGGGAATGCGGCAGCGGCTCGGGCTGGCGGCGGCCCTCATGCGGCGGCCGGCCCTGCTGCTGCTCGACGAGCCTGCCAACGGCATGGACCCGGCAGGCATCAAGGAATTCCGCACCTTGCTCCGCAGCCTGGCCGACGATGGCACCACGGTGTTCCTGTCCAGCCATCTGCTTGCCGAGGTCGAGCAGGTGTGCGATGAGGTCGCGGTGATCCGCGCCGGACGGCTGGTCGCGCAGGGACCGACCGCCGGGCTGGCGACCGCCCGGATACGGGTGGTGGTCGATCCGGCCGACCAGCGCGCCGCGCTGGCTCTGCTTGGCCGCTGGCCCACCCGGGCCGACGGGCCAGCTGACCTGCTGGTCGAGGCGGGCGACGGCCGCGCCGTGAACGAGGTACTCGGGCAGGCGGGGATCTGGGCCCGGCAGATCGTGCTCGAGCGTCCCGGGCTTGAGGAAGCCTTCCTGGAACTGACTGGACAGGTGGATCATGCGGCTGCTCCACGCTGAACTGAGGAAGCTTCTCCGGCCGCTGAGCTTGGGCGTAGCGGGCGCGGCAGCGCTGTTCTGCGTCTTGCTGGCCACCGGTGGCGCGCATAACGCCACAGCGGAGGCAGCGGCCCCGGTGGGCCACCTCCCGTCTTGCGCGGAGCTGGGGATCTCACCAGGCCCGCGCTGCGCGCGGGCCATGGCCAGGGAACAGGCCAGAGTGAACCAGGTCAACGCGCAGCCCGCGCAGGTGGCCGCACAGCTGAACCCGCTGGCGGCGGGCGCGGAGGCAGCGGGCCTGATGGCGTCACTGCCGGGGGCGCTGGCGCTGGCGCTGCTGGCCGNNCTGGCGGCGTTCGCGGCGATCGGCCTGCTCGCCGCGGTGCTCACCCGGGGCACCATCGGCACCACCGCGACCGCGGCCGGAGTGGTCATCGCGATGCTGATCGCCGCATCCTTGCCCGGCACCGGCCGGTGGACCCCGGCCACCTGGGTGCAGGAGTGGATGGGCTTCCCCGTGGGCCAGGCCTCGATCACTTCGCTGCCGGCCAACTTCTGGTCGCGTTTTATCAGCAGCACCGGGCCTGGCCATCTGCCCGGCCTGATCGGCTTGATCGCGGTTCTGGCCGTGTGCTCGGCGCTGGCGGCCGCCGTGTTCCGCCGCGTGGACATCAGCGGATGACGCTCCAGTCACCCTACAGTCAAGTCATGCGCCTGCCGCGATGGAACGAACTGGCCAGCCCCCGCCGGCTGGACCTGCTGATCGCGGCGGGCCTGCTGGCATGGGGGCTGCCGGACGTGCCGTGGTGGTGGGAGTACCCCGGCCACGCCGGCTCCACGCCGGACGTGCTCGGCTCACTGGCGCTGACGCTGGCCATGTCGGTGCCGTTCTGCTGGCGCCGGGTGGCTCCGGTACCGGTGCTCGCCCTGGCCGTGGGCGTGCTGGCAGCACGGTTCGCGCTGCACCGGGACCTGGTGTCCGCCTTTGCCTCACTGCTGGTCGCTGCGTACGGGCTGGGGGCCTATGACAGCCCGGTCCGCCGCTATGCCCGGTGGCTCGGCTGGCTCTCCCTGCTCATCGCGGTGGGTGTGGTCGTTACCCGCAACGGCAACCGGCTCGCGGCGGCTCCGTTCGCGCTGCTGGCGGCCGCGTTCGTGCTCGGCGACGCGGCAGATGCCCGGCGGGGTGAGGCCGCTGCCCTGGTGGAAGCGGCGCATCAGGCCGAACGCACCCGTATCGCCAGGGAACTGCATGATGTGGTCGCCCACCAGTTGTCCGCCATCGCCGTGCAGGCAGGAGCGGCCCGGATCGCGGCGAGCCCGGACGGCCGGGGCTCCCAGGTGCTGGCCACCGTGGAGCGGCTGGCCAGGGAGGCGCTCACCGAACTGAACCACCTCCTGGGCGCGCTGCGCCGCGAGCCAGCCGACCACCCGGCCCGCCTGCCTGCCCCAACGCTGGCAGAACTGGGCACGCTGCTGGCCGCGAGCCGGGCAGCGGGGGTACCGGCCGGCCTCACCGTCGAAGGCGCCCCGTGCCCGCTCTCCCCCGGCATCGAAGTGTCCTGCTACCGCATCATCGCCGAGGCCCTCGCCAACGTCGCCCGGCACGCGCCAGCGGCACCTACCAGGGTGGTGCTCCGCTACCAGGCGGACTCGCTGGGCATCGAGGTGGCAAATGGCCCCCCGCCCAGGGTGCACCGGCCAGCGGGGGCGCAGCGGCCAGCCTCGGGCGGCCGGGGAGTACGGGGGATGCGCGAACGGGCCGAACTATATGGCGGCTGCCTGGCCACCCAGGCAAGCCCGGACGGGGGATTCACCGTCACCGCGGAGATCCCGTACCAGGAAGCCGGGGCAGCCAACGGTCCGGGGGACGGTACGCATGGCGTCCGTGGCCTGGCACCGGCAGCCCAGCCGGCGGAAGCGGGCGAGGTATCGAGCCTGGCAGGGGATGGGACATGACGGCTGATGGCCAGATCCGGGTGCTGGTCGCCGACGATCAGGCCCTGGTCCGGGCAGGCCTGGCGACCCTGCTGGACACCCAGCCGGACTTGTCGGTGGTCGGGCAGGCAGGTGACGGCCGGGACGCCGTGGCCCTCGCGCGCGAACTCGTCCCCGACGTGGTGCTGATGGATATCCGGATGCCGGTGCTGGACGGGCTGTCCGCCACCCGGCAGATCGTCGCGCAGGCAAACCGGGAGCCGGGCGGGCCTATCGTTCGGGTGATCGTTCTCACCACCTATGACCTCGACGAGTATGTGTACGAGGCGTTGCGGGCGGGAGCGTGCGGATTCCTGCTCAAGCATGCGCCGCCGGAGGAACTGCTGCTGGGGGTGCGGGCCGCCGCCGACGGCGGCGCGCTGCTCTCACCTGGCGTGACTGCCAGGCTGCTGACCGAATTCGCCAGCCGCCGGCCGGTGGGACCCCCGGCGGAACTGGGCAAGCTCACCCCGCGCGAGCGCGAGGTGCTTGACCTGGTGGTCCGTGGCATGTCCAACGTCGAGATCGCCCGCGCCCTGTTCGTGTCCCACAGCACCGTCAAGACCCACCTGACCCACGTCCTGGACAAGCTCGGCCTGCGCGACCGCGTCCAGGCGGTCGTCTACGGCTACGAGCACGGCCTGGTCGAACCCGGCCGGCCGGACTGAGCTGGAATGGCCCCGCCACCCGGGGAGCTACAGTGCTACGGGCGAGGGGAAGGACGGGACCACGAGCACAGACGCGCACGCTGGCTGGATGCGGAGACTGACCGGGGCCTGCTGCTCGGGCAGGAAGCCGTCGAGCGTCGCGCTGGGCGGAACGCTGGTGGTGAGCCTGGTCGGGATCACCATCCCGCTGATCCAGCGCGCGATTGTCGACAATCTCACCGCCCCGGGCCGGCCAGCCATCTGGCCGCTCGCCGTCGCCCTGCTCGGTGCCGCCGCGGCGAACTTCGGCGGCCTGTACCTGCGGCGCTACCGCGGTGGGCAGCTATCCCTCGATGTCCAGCACGATCTGCGCACGCAACTGTTCTCCGCGCTGTCCAGGCTGGACGGAACCCGTCAGGATCAGCTGCACACCGGCCAGATCGTGAGCAGGTCGATCTCCGACATCACGATGATCCAGGGCCTGCTCTCGATGGTGCCGATGCTCATGGGCAACCTGGTGCTGTTCGCCGGCTCGCTGGTGGCCATGGCGTTTCTCTCCCCGCTGCTGACCCTGATCGCCCTGGCCGTCGGGCCCGCCCTCTGGTTCATTTCGCTCGCGTCCCGGCGGTCCCTGTTCCCGGCCAGCTGGGACGCGCAGCAGCAGGCAGCCGCCGTCGCGGGAGTTGTCGACGAGTCGGTGACCGGGGTGCGGGTGGTGAAGGGGTTCGGCCAGGAAGAGCAGGAAGTCGAGCGGCTTGAGCAGGCCAGCACCGGGCTTTACGCATCCCGGGTGCGGGCGGTCCGGCTGCTCGCCCGCTTCAATCCGGCCCTGCAGGCGATCCCGGCGCTGGGCCAGGTAGGAGTACTCGCCCTCGGTGGCTGGCTGGCGCTGCGCGGCTCGATCAGCCTGGGCACCTTCCTGGCCTTCTCCTCCTACCTCATGGCAATGGTCGGGCCGGTCCGGTCACTGGCCAGCCTCGTCACCGTCGGCCAGGAGGCCAGGGCCAGCGTGATCCGGGTGTTCGAGGTGATCGACGCCAGGCCCGTCGTCACCGACAAGCCCGGGGCGATCCCGCTGCCACCAGGCGTCCCCGACGTGGAACTGGCCGACGTCAGCTTCGGCTACCTGCCTTCGCAGCCGGTGCTGCAGGGCCTGTCGTTGCGGGTGAAACCGGGCGAGACGCTCGCTCTGGTCGGCACCGCGGGATCGGGGAAGTCCACCATCTCGCTCCTGCTCCCCCGGTTCTACGACGTCAACAGCGGCTCGCTGCGGGTGGGCGGGCACGACGTCTCCGATCTCACCCAGGATTCCCTGCGTGCCGCCATCGGCCTGGTGATGGACGACAGCTTCCTGTTCTCCGACACGATTACTGCCAATATCGGCTTCGGCCGGCCGGACGCGACCCAGGAGCAGATCATCGCGGCGGCCAGGGCAGCGGAAGCCGACGATTTCGTCACCGGTCTGCCGCAGGGGTACGACACGGTGGTGGGTGAGCAGGGGCTCACCCTGTCGGGGGGGCAGCGGCAGCGGGTGGCGCTCGCCCGCGCCCT
>DPMS01000758.1 GCA_003541285.1 Actinomycetota bacterium | reverse complement strand
GCGCCGCCCAGTGGGGCGTTCCGTCCCGCCCCCCCTGGCAGCGTGCCCGCCGGCCCCCGGCCCGCCAGTCCGGCCGTTCCCGACCGCTGGACCGCCGCGGCGGCGTGCGCTTCCAGCTGTGCTTCCCCGGCGAGCAGGTCATAGCGCCCCGCCCGGTCGAGTTCAGCTGGGTCGGGCGCGGCAGCCGACAGCGCAGGCGTCTGGTACTGGCGTCCCGCTGCCCGCAGCAGGCGCGCTGACAGGCCGGCGAAGTCGGCGCCCCTGGCCAGCTGGTCGATCTCCACCGACCCCGAGTCCGCCACCTGGACCAGCACGTCGCGGAGCGACTCGTCCGGAGCTACCAGGACGATGCGCTCCATCCGGACCGGCGCGGCGGCCTCAAGCCACGGCATCGTAGACCCCCAGGTCGCCGCCGCCACGGGCGGCCATCTCCAGTGCGGCCCTGGCCCGCCAGGCATCGGCGGCCAGCACCGCCACCGCTCCGATCACCGGCTCGGCGTTCGGGGCTGAGGTCCGCAGCCGCGCGAAGGCGTCCCGCTCCACCCGCGCCCACCATGCTGCCTCCGCCCGCCACAGGTCAGTGGGGGAGGTGACGCCGGCCAGCGCCCACCGGGCCCGGGCGGGCACGGCGGCCGCCAGCGCGTCCAGAGTGCTCGCCTCCACAGCCGTGCCGAGCAGCCCGGCCAGTGGCACCAGCACCGCCGGGGCAATGGTCCGGCCGGCCGCGAAGCGCTCCCCGGCCAGCAGAAGTGCCGCGCCCGCGGCGGCCCAGGTCTGGAGCGGGTCGTCGAAAGCACCGACCCGCAGCGCCCACCGGGCGCGCATGCCGAGCCTTATCGCGTGCGCACTGTCACCGCCCGGATCACCCCAGCCGGAAGCGGTCAGCGCCGCCTGAAGCTCGGACCGGTTGCTCGCAGTGCGCAACCGCGCCTCGGACGTGGCCAGCGAGCCCAGCGTGAACAGCTTGCCGGGCTGACGGCCGCCCAGCCCTGCGAGCAACTCGTCAACGTTCGCGATCTCGAACCAGCCCGCCAGCGTCCGCAGCAGGGGGAGCCCGCGCTGCGGAAGCCAGCCCGCCAGTACCCGCAGGTCCCACAGGATGGCCGCGGCGATGCCGTGCTGCGCTTGCGCCAGCGTCTGCCCGGGGTGGATCTCCCGCCCATAGCCGGTGGGCGCCAGCAGCCGCAGCGCGTCCTCCAGCGAGCCGGATTCCGCCAGCCGCCGGGCCGCCACCGCGCCAATACGGCGGCGGGCCAGCGCCCGCGCCCGCACGCTCCCCGCAACCCAAGCGGCGCTCATAACAGTGGCCCGGCAATGGCGTCCTGTCCGGCGACGGGCCCGTCCTGGCTGCCGGCACCTGCCCGTACCATGCCCACCGCCGTGGCGACCAGTTGCGGCATGCGGCGTTTCGCCAGGCGGCGCACGCTGAGGGCCTGCTGGTCCGCTCCCGCCGCGGCCTGCTGCGCCTCTGCCCTGACCTGCGCCAGGACGCCCGAGGCGGCTTCGTCCCTGGCGGCCCGGGTACGGCGCTGCGCATCGCGGCCGATCCGCGCCACTTCCGCGTGCGCCTCGTCAGCGATCCTGGCCGCCTCCTGCCGCGCCTCGTGGAGGATCTGCTCGCACTCAGCGTGAACGTCGTCGAGCAGCGCCAGCACCGGCTCGACCTCCTCGGCCAGTTCCCTGACCCGGTCTGCGGGCACTCCGGCCCGCGCCGCCGCGCCCGGGGCACCAGCGGGCCGGAAGCGGTCGAGGAAATCACGGGTCTGGGTCATGAACCGGCCAGGAATTCGGCTCCGCTCGCCAGCGTGGCAAGGCGGGGGTAGTCGTCCTCATCGATTCGCCGTCCCGACTCCTTGCTGAGCGCCTCGACGAAGTTGAGGAAGTCCAGCGAGTCGAGTTCGAGGGAATCGCGGAGGTCGGCGTCCCCCGGCAGCGCGTCGGGGTCGGCGTCCGGCGCGACCTCCCGCAGGACGTCCTTGATCATCTGTTGTGCCTGCTCGGGTGTCACAGTTCCTCCGGTCGTTGCAGCAGATCCGCGATCAGGGTGAGGAAACGGGCGCCGGTATACCCATCGGTCGCCCGGTGGTCAGCGGCGAGGGTGCTGATGACCACCGGCCTCACCCCCAGCAGCCCGCCGACCGCCCACGGACGCTCGACGATCTTGCCGAAGCCGACGAGCGCGACCTGCGGTGGGTAGATCACACCGGTCACCGACTCCACCCCCTGGTCGCCGAGGTTGGTCACGGTGATCGTGGCGTCGGTCAGTTCCGAGCCGCGCAGCCGCCCGGCACGCGCCCGGTTCACCAGGTCGCGCAGCCTGGCCATCAGCTCGCCTGGCGGCAGGTCTGCGGCGTCGTGGATGGCGGGGGTGATCAGCCCGCCTCTGCGCAGCGAGATCGCCACGCCCAGGTGGACGGCGCTGCCGGGGGTGAAATGCTCGTCGGTCCAGTAGCCGTTGAGCTGCGGTATCTGGCGGGCGGCGAGCGCGGTGGCCCGCAGCAGCAGCGCGGCTGGCACCAGCCGGTCTGACATGTCCAGGCTGCGGTTGCGTTCGCGCAGCCAGGCCATGGCGGTGCCCATGTCCACGGTGTTGCTGACGTAGTAGTGCGGGATCTCCCGCTTCGACCTGGCCATCAGGCGGCCGATCGCCTGCCGCATAGCCCCGGCCCGGTCCGCCGCGCCGGCAGGTGCGCGGGCAGGGCCGGGCCGGGTGGCAATCTCCCCGTGGGCGGCGGGTTCTCCGGCGGGCTTCGCGGGGGTCACTGGCGGGCCGGCCGCCACGGCGGCACTGGCCGCGCGAGCCGCCTGCCGTACGTCGGTCTCGCGGATCGCCCCGCCAGGGCCGCTACCCGCGATGGGGCCCAGGTCGAGGCCAAGTTCAGCGGCCAGCCGGCGGGCCAGCGCCGTCGCCCGGACGCGCCGGGCAGCGGCGGCATGCTCGACGTCCACCCGGATGATCCTCCCGCCCCGGCCGGTACCGTGCACGGCGGCCAGATCGACCCCGAGTTCTTCCGCCTCGTGCCGCACCAGCGGGGTGGTCGCTGGCGGTGCGGGCAGTGTGGCCGGCGGCGCGGGGGGCAGTGTGGCCGGCGGCGCGGGGCGCGGTGTGATGGGCG
>DPMS01000949.1 GCA_003541285.1 Actinomycetota bacterium | reverse complement strand
CGAGCCCACGTGGCCCGGGACGCAGCGAGTCCGGGCCTTCGTAGGAGGCCCAGTCCAGGTCGGAATCCGGCCGCAGCAGGGGAAGCAGAACGTAGCTGCCGCGCTTCCAGATCGCGTAGACGAGCCCGTGGGTGTCTGGTTCGGCGGCCAGCGAATAGTAGGCGGCGACGGTACCAGCCATCTGCGCCTGCGGCAGATCGAGAACCGTGTCGCGCAAGGCGCGCGCCGCTACCGCCCGCTGCTGCGCGCTGAGCCCGGCCCGGGCGGCCAGCAGGTGGCGCCGCAGGGCAGTCTTGGCGGCCGCGATCCGGTCAGGCCCGCTTTCCACGGCTTCCTGTCGTGATCATGTTAGTTCGCCCCGATATGGGTAGCCGGAGTCATGGAAAGTCGTCCCAGGTCCGGCCCTGGACACCGAAGGGGTTGCGGCCGGGGGGAAAGCACTCGTCTAGGGTATCGATCATGCCGACATCAGCCGTGGTGAGGAAGGCGGTCGTCCCCGCCGCGGGGCTGGGAACGCGGTTCCTGCCCGCGACCAAGGCGATCCCCAAGGAGATGCTGCCAGTCGTCGACAAGCCCGCGATCCAGTACGTGGTGGAGGAGGCGGTCGCCGCCGGGCTGGACGACATCCTGCTCGTCACCGGCCGGGGCAAGCGGGCCATCGAGGACCACTTTGACCGCGCCCGCGAACTGGAGGAAGTGCTCGCCGCCAAGGGCGACACCGCGGGGGTGGACCTGGTCCGCCGGTCCGCCGAACTCGCCGCCGTGCACTACACGCGGCAGGGCATACCCAAGGGCCTTGGCCATGCGGTGCTCTGCGCCGCCCGGCACGTCGGCAACGAGCCCTTCGCGGTGCTCCTCGGCGACGACTTCATCCATCCCGGTGACCCGCTGCTGCGGCGCATGCTCGACGTCCGTGCCCAGCTCGGGGGCAGCGTGGTCGCGCTGATGGAGGTCGGCATCGACCAGGTCTCACTGTACGGCTGCGCCGCGATCGAGCCGGCCGACGCCGACGATGTGGTCACCGTGACCGACCTGGTGGAAAAGCCGGCCCCCCGGGACGCGCCCAGCAACCAGGTGGTCATCGGCCGCTACGTGTGCGACCCGGCCGTCTTCGGCGTGCTGCGGCGCACCCCGCCCGGCCGGGGCGGGGAGATCCAGCTCACCGACGCGCTGAAGACCCTGGCGGGCATGGACCCGGCCGAGGGCGGCGGCGTCCACGGGGTGCTGTTCCGCGGCCGACGCTTCGACACCGGCAACCGGGTCGACTACCTGCGCACCATCGTCCAGTTCGCCTGCGAGCGGCCAGACATGGCGGAGGAGTTCGTCTCCTGGCTGCGCAAGTACCTCGACGATCTGGGATGAGCACCGACATGGTGCCGGTGGAGGCACATCTGGCACACGTGCTCGCCGCGATCCGCCCGGTCAGCCCTGCCCGGCTCGGGCTTGCGGAGGCCGAGGGTGGCGTCCTCGCCGAGGACGCCACCGCCCGCTGCCCGCTCCCCTCGTTCGACAACTCCGCGATGGACGGCTACGCGGTTCACGCCAGCGACGTCGCACAGGCAGGGCCGGACTCGCCGGTCACCCTCCCGGTCACCGACGAGATCCCAGCCGGTGACACACGCAGCCTCATGGTCGCTCCCGGCACCTGCGTGCGGATCATGACCGGCGCGCTGCTGCCCGGCGGAGCCGACGCGGTCGTGCCGGTCGAGTGGACCGACGGCAGCCGGCAGCAAGCACGGTTCACTCAGCCCGCACCGGCCGGCCACGCACTCCGGCGGCGCGGGGACGACGTGGCCGAAGGTGAGGTGCTGCTGGCAGCCGGCACCCGCCTGGGCCCGGCCCAGATCGCGCTGCTGGCCGCTGGCGGTCACGGGTCGGCCCTCGTCCGGCCCCGGCCCCGGGTCGCCGTCATCGCTACCGGTAACGAACTCGCTGAGCCGGGCACCCCGCTCGTTCCCGGCCGGATCTGGGACTCCAACAGCTACATGCTGGCCGCGGCGGTCCGCCAGGCCGGGGGCGTGGCGCAGCGGCACCGCGTGACCGACGACCCGCAGGTGGTGCTGGCCGCGATCAAGGAGCACAGCGGCCCGGCTGATCTGCTGATTACCAGCGGCGGCGTCAGCATGGGCGGTGAGCACGACGTCGTCAAGGCGGCGCTGGTGGATCACGCCGACGTGGCGTTCAGCAAAGTCGCCATGCAGCCCGGCATGCCACAGGGATTCGGCCTGGTCGGCAAGGGCCCGACGCCGATCTTCACCCTGCCCGGCAACCCGGTGAGCGCGTTCGTCTCGTTCCAGCTGTTCGTACGGCCCGCCATGGAGGCCCTGCAGGGGCTGACCCCGGTGCCGCTGCCGGCCGTGCGCGCGATCCTGACCGCGCCGCTGCGCGCGCCAGCGGGCAGGCGGGCCTTCCTGCGCGGCGTGCTCGATGCCGCCACGGGCACCGTCACCCCGCTGACCGGCCAGGGCTCCCACCAGCTAGGTGCGCTGGCCAGGGCTAACGCGCTGATCGTGGTGCCGGAGCAGGTAGTCCGGATGGAGGAAGGCGATCCGGCCGACGTAATCTCGCTGCCATGACGCAGCCAGGCCACCTCACCCATCTCGACGAATCCGGGCATGCGCGGATGGTCGACGTCTCGGCCAAGGAAGTCAGCGCCCGCGAGGCCCGCGCATCCGGGCGGGTGCTGCTCTCGGCGGAGGCGATCGAGGCACTGCGGGCCGGGAAGGTACCCAAAGGGGATGCGCTCGCGGTGGCGCGGATCGCCGGAATTCAAGCTGCCAAACGAACCCCGGACCTGGTGCCGCTGTGCCACCCGATCGCCATCCACGGCGTGACAGTAGACCTCCAGGTCGGCGGCGATGCTGTCGAGATCACGGCTGTGGTCCGCACCGCCGACCGGACCGGGGTGGAGATGGAGGCCCTGACCTCGGTCACCGTGGCCGCGCTGGCTCTCATCGACATGGTCAAGGCGATCGACCCCGCAGCGGTGATCACCGACGTCCGCGTCGAGGAGAAGACCGGCGGCAAGACCGGCACCTGGCGCAGGCGGTGATGGCCGCATGATGCGCGCGCTCGCGATCACGGTCTCCAACCGGGCCGCCGCCGGGGTCTACGAGGACCGGTCGGGTCCGGTGCTGGCCCGGCTGCTGGCCGAGGCGGGCTGCAGCGTGGACGGCCCGCTGGTGGTGCCGGACGGGGAACCGGTCGAGGCGGCGCTGCGTGAGGCGGTCACCGCGGGCTACGACGTGGTGGTGACCACCGGCGGCACCGGCCTCACGCCGGGCGATCTCACCCCGGAGATGACCTGCCGGGTGCTGGACCGGGAGATTCCCGGCATCGCCGAGGCGATCAGGGCGGCGGGGGCCGCCGCCGGGATCCCGGCCGCGATCCTGTCCCGGGGGCTGGCCGGGCTCGCGGGGAAGGTTCTCATCGTCAACCTGCCAGGCTCTTCCGGCGGGGTGCGCGACGGGATGGCGGTACTCGCCCAGGTCCTTGGCCACGCGGTCGACCAGGCGCGCGGCGGTGATCATCCCCGTGCGGACGGCCCGGCCGGCCAGACGGGGGCCTGAAGGCGCCCGCCGGACGACCCTGAGGCGGCATCCGGGCCAACACCGATCCCGGCACAGCGTGGCGTCCCGCCCTGGCGGCAGGGAATGATGACCCTGTGGGACGTATACGTGGCTGGCCGGTCTCGATCGTCGAGCCATCCTTGCTGGACGCGCCGGTCGGCCTGCGCCCCGTGCGGGTATGGCATGCCCGTGTCTGGCGCGATTCGCGGGTGCGTAACGCCGCGTGGCTGCGGCCCTGGGAGCCGACCAACCCCGAGACACCGCTGTACCGGTCGGGCATCGGGCCTTATGTGGCGATGGCCCGGACCATGCGCCGGGAGGCACGGCAGGGGCTGGCCCTGCCGTGGGTGATCACCTATGGCGGCCGGTTCGCCGGCCAGCTGACGGTCGGCAGCATCATCTGGGGGTCAGCGCGGTCGGGCCAGGTCGGCTACTGGATCGATGAGGCCGTTGCCGGGCGGGGAGTGACTCCCACCGCGCTGGCGATGGCGCTCGACCACTGCTTCCTTGTGGTCGGGCTGCACCGGGTGGAAGCCAGCATCCGGCCGGAGAACCACGCCAGCCGGCGGGTGGTGGAGAAGCTCGGCTTCCGGGAAGAAGGCTTGCGCCGCCGGTACCTGCACATCGACGGCGCCTGGCGCGACCACCTCTGCTACGCGCTGACCGCCGAGGATGTGCGCGGCGGGCTGCTCACCCAGTGGCGCGACACCCTCTCGGCCTCGCGCTCGGGCACCGCCAGCTAAAGGCCTGCCGCCAAGCGCAGGCACCGGCCACCAGACGGCACCCGCCCGCAG
>DPMS01000218.1 GCA_003541285.1 Actinomycetota bacterium | reverse complement strand
CCGGTGAGGGTGGCGATGTCCTCCAGCTTGTGCAGCCGGCGGTCCCCGAACCCGGGCGCCCGCACGGCCACGCACTGGAACAGCTTGTTGACATGGTTGTGCACCAGCATGCTCAGCGCGGTGCCCTCGACGTTCTCGGCGATGATGACCAGCGGGCGGGGCTCCCGCATGATCTTGTCGAGCAGCGGCATCAGCTGCTGGACTTTGGTGATCTTCTCGCTGCATAGCAGGATGTAGGGGTCGGGGACGATCGCCTCGAGGCTAGCCGGGTTGGTCACCATGTACGGCGACAGGTAGCCGTTGTCGAACTCGAAGCCCTCGACGAAGTCGACGCTCATCCCGTGCGTGGCCGACTCCTGCACGGTGACGATGCCGCCGTCGCCGACGGTGTGCAGCGCCTTGGCGATCACCGCGCCGACCGTGTCGTCGTCGTTCGCCGAGATCGCCGCCACCCGTGCGTAGTCCTGCTCGGTGACCACCGGGTGGGCGACGCGCTGCAGGTGCTCGACAAGCCGGCCGACGGCCAGGTCGATGCCCCGCTTGACCAGCACCGGGTTGGCCCCGTTACCGATCGCCTTCATGCCCTCCCGGACGATGCCCTGGGCGATCACCGTCGCCGTGGTGGTGCCGTCACCGACGATGTCGTTGGTCTTGATCGCCGCTTCCTTGACCAGCTGGGCGCCCATGTTCTCGAACTGGTCCTTCAGGTGGATCTCCCGGGCGATCGTCACCCCGTCGTTGGTGATCACAGGCGATCCAGTGATCTTCTCCAGGATGACGTTGCGCCCCTTGGGCCCGAGCGTTGACTTGACGGCTTCGGCCAGCTGGTCGACACCGGCCAGCAGCAGACTGCGAGCTTCCGCACCGAAACGCAGTTCCTTGGCCATTGGTTCTCCTCGGACGTGGCGGGCTGACGGGGGTCAGGGGACGAGAATGGCGCGGCCGCGCACCCGGCCAGCGTCCAGATCGGCGAAGGCATCCGCGGCAGCGTCCAGCGGGTAGGTCCGGGTGTGCAGGGTGACCTTTCCACGCTGGGCCAGCACCATCAGCTCGGCGAGCTCGTTGTAGGTGCCGACGATGTTCCCGACGATGTTGCGTTCGGTGGAGATGATGTCGAGCGTCGGGATCTGCACCTGGCCGCCGTAGCCGATGACGAAGCAGGACCCCGCGCGGGCGGTCATCGCGAACGCGTCCTGCTCGGCTCCCTGCTCGGCGACGAAGTCGAGTACCACATCGGCACCCGCGCCACCGGTCAGTTCCCTGACCGCGTCCACCTGGCCGCCATCGGCGGCCACCGTGTGGTGCGCGCCAAGCTGCTCGGCGAGCTTGAGCGCGCCAGGGCTGCGGTCCACCACGATGATCTGGGTGGCGGTCAGGGCCGCCAGGCACTGGATCCCGATGTGACCGAGCCCGCCCGCGCCGATGAGGACACACGTGGTGCCCGGGTAGAGCAGCGGGATGGCCTTGCGGACCGCGTGGTAGGCGGTGATGCCGGCGTCGGCGAGCGCCGCCACGTCCTGCGGCCGGGTCTGCGGGTCGAGCTTGACACAGGCCCGGGCCGAGGTGAGCAGGTACTCAGCCATGCCGCCGTCACGGGACAGGCCGGGGAAGTCACTGGCGACGCAGTGCATGTCGTCGCCGGCCCGGCAGGCCCGGCACAGGCCGCAGGTCGGCGTGGGGTGCAGGATCACGGTGTCCCCGACGCTGACGTTGGTGACCGCGGAGCCGACTTCGTGCACCCAGCCCGCGTTCTCGTGACCCAGGATGTAGGGCAGCGGGGTGCCCATCGCCGCGTCCCACTGGCCTTCGATGATGTGCAGGTCGGTGCGGCACACCCCGGCGCCGCCGACCTTCACGATGACGTCGAGCGGGCCCTTGATGGCCGGCTCTGGCACTTCCTCGACCACGGGGTGCTGGTGATACTGGTGCAGCCGGACGGCCTTCACTGGTCCTCCTCGCCTAGTCCTGGGCTCTGGTAACGGTGCCGCAGCATGCCGCGGCAGATCCCCGTGTTCGCCTCGATACTGACCCGGGTCGTGTGCGCCCGGCGCAGGTGCAAGGGCATCGCGGCGGCATCGACCGGCGCACCGGTGACCGGATCGATCACCAGGGGCGACGCGTCCTGGGCGGGCAGGCCGAGTTCGGCCCGACGCTGCCGCAGCCGGTCAAGCTCGGGTGACGGCAGCACCTGGCCCATGGTCATCTCCGCCAGTGCCGATGGCTGCGCACCGGCGGCCATCAGTGACCGGCACAGCACATCCGTGCCGGCCATCACCGCCTTGCGCAGGAAATCCGCACGCAACTGATCGAGTTCGCTGACCGCCTCGCCGTCGAAGGACGCCACGAAGCCGGCCCGGGCAGCCACGCCATGGTTGATCGCATCCCCCGCGAAGTGATCTTCCAGCACGATCTCCGCGTTGCGCACGCCGTCCAGCGCCGACACCACGTCGTAGGCGTCGGCCACCATCAGGAACGCGAAGTTGGGCGCGCAGAAATAGGTGGGCAGCCGCAGCCGCACCGCCACGTCCCCGGTGGCGGAGACGGTGCACGACGCGACGAAACCGAGCGAGGTGATCGGCTCGTCCAGTTCCGGGTCGCGCACCGCCTCCGACGCGGCCAGCACTCGCGCGGCTCCCGGGGCTGGTGGTGCCCCCGGGTGACCGGCCTGGGACGGGGCGGTCGCGGAGTGCGTCATGCTCCCGGGACCAGATGGGCGTCGTCCGGTGCGGCCGGAGTGCCCTGGCCTGCGTCAAGCTGGCACTGCGCCGGCACGTCGATCCCGTACAGCCTCGCCGCGTTCAGGCCGAGGATCTTCTTCTTGGTCGCGGTGGTCACCCGCGGGTAGTCCGAGAACTCCTCCGAATCCGGGTAGTCCCAGTCCACGAAGCCCTCGACCTGCCACCTGGGCTCCCAGATGGCGTAGTCGCTGCCGAAGGTCATCTTGTCCTCGCCGACCCAGAACAGCAGTTCGCCCATGACCTTGGCGAAGAACCTCGGCCGCGCGTGCATCAGCCCGCCGATGACGACCGCCAGGCCGGCGTAGACGT